>JAFMQQ010000597.1 GCA_017354595.1 Micromonosporaceae bacterium | reverse complement strand
AGCAACACCGGGAGGATGAGTGCCACCCGCAGCAGCAGGCCCGGCCGGGACGGGTAACGCTGGGCGATGATGTCACCGGCGCGGGAGACCAGCGCGCCCACCGCACCAGCGGCGAGGATCGCCAGCAAGAGCGTCGTCCAGATGATCAACCTGCCGGGTGTGCGGATGGCATCCCAGCCGGGCAGGTAATGGAAGACGGGCGCGTAGGTGTAGGTACCGCCGAGGAAGTTGGTACCCATCGCGAAGATGACGCTGACCACCACACCGAGGAAGAGGACCAGGCGGGCGCGCGCCGACCAGATGGAGAAGGAGAGCCCGGCGAGTGCGAGGCCGAGAAGAATGAACCCGGGCAGCAGGGTGGTCTCCGCCGGTGCGGACATGGTGGCCCGGGCCGCCTCGTGCGCGTGGCCCCACGGCAGCGACTGGGCCGGCGCGGTGAGGAAGGCCCGCAGGTTGGGCGAGTAGAGGCGCACGTCATCGAGGCTCCGTCGGGCGTAGGGGAAGCGCTCGACAACCCTCAGGTATGGCACCGCCATGAACGCGGTGACGGCGAGGAAGAGCAGCAGACCGACCGTGTCGGCGGCCACCAGCCCCCAATGCGGCCGGGGCGCGCCACGCAGCAGCCAGGCCGCGATCCAGGCGAGGGTGAGTCCACCCAGGACGTATCCGAACGGTACGCCGATACCGAAGCCGAGGCTGATCTGCCAGGCGGCGACGCACCAGCCGGCGACCGCCCAGCCGGCCCGCTTGGGACGAGCCGGGCCGGTGAGCGAGAAACCGTGGCCACGGGCGAGCATGGCTAGGCTGAGCGCGATGCCGCCGACCGAAAGCACGTGCATGTGTCCCGCCTGCCCCCAGCGCCATGGAGCGTAGGCGAACGCGGCGCCGGCGGCCGCGCCGGCGATGCGCCCGGCGCCGAGTTGGCGTACCAGCGCGTACGCGCCGAAGAACGCCAGCGCGTGCAGCAGGATGAAGATGATGTTGTACCGGATCAGGGCGGCGACCGGCCCGTTGCCGACCAGCCCAGCGGGAAAGTATCCGAGCAGCGAGTCAGAGTAGGCGTAGCTGTACGGGTCGGGGAAGAAGGCGTTGCCGTTCCACAGCTGGGTCGGATCGGTTCTGAGAATGTGGCCGGACCAGGCCAGCTGCCACGCCTGCAGGGTGGGGTCCCAGATGTCGGCGGGGATGGTGGTGGACGGGTGCAGCGCGGAGGGCCACGTCATGACGACGGCCAGCGCGAGCGCGCCGAACGTGGCGAGGGTCCACTCGTGGATCCAGAACCGGCCGAAGCGGCCCAGCGCAGTCGCGGCACGACCCGGTACCCGCACCGGCGCCGGGCCGTACCTGCGCCACTTGGCCTCGTCCTCGACCGGCAGTGCCTGGAGCGGCGTTTCGGCCCTGGGTTCATCGGGGCTGGGTTCATCGGGACTGTGCGCGCCGGCGGGTGCCGGCTCGGCCTCGGCTGGCTCCTCGGGTGTGGTCGCTACCGGTGCTTTCGCCGCGGCCGGCGCGTCGGCGGGTTCGGCTGGCGCCTCGGCGGGTTCGGCTGGCGCCTCGTGCGGCCCGGCCGGCGCGTCGGTTGGCTCGGTTGTGCCGGTCATGACCGACCCAGCCGGGACCGCAGGAAGGCGATGTCCGCGCTCTGTCCGGCTTGGCCGCCGGGTGTCTCCACCACCACCGGAGCACCGGCCGCCCGGATAACGGCGACGATCAGCTCGGGCTCGATGGTCCCCGCCTCCAGGTTGTCGTGCCGGTCCCGACCCGAATCGAATGGATCCTTTGAGCCGTTCGCATGGACCAGGTCGATCCGGCCGGTGATCGCCTTGACCCGGTCGACGAGGCCCAGCAACTCCTCGCCACCGGCGTGCGCGTGGCAGGTATCCAGGCAGAAGCCGGGATCGTAGTCTCCTATCGCGTCCCACAGTCGGGCCAGGGCGTCCAGCCGCCGGGCACAGGCGTTGTCGCCGCCGGCCGTGTTCTCGATCAGTATCGGCAGCGGGAAGCCGCCGTCCCGGGACGCATAGTCAAATGTCTTTCTCCAGTTTTCCACGCCGGTGGCGAGATCCTCACCCTTGTCCACGTGGCCGCCGTGCACGACAAGGCCACCGGCACCAAGGGCCGCTGCGCCGCTCGCGTGGCTGGCCAGCAACTTGCGGCTCGGTACCCGGATCCGGTTGTTCAGCGTCGCGACATTGATCCGGTATGGCGCGTGGATATAGATCTGCAGGTCGGCGGCCTTGATTGCGTCGGCGTCGGTGCGCGGCGCGGGGTCCTGCCACGCCTGCGGGTCGGTGAGGAAGAACTGGGCGACCTCGGCACCTCGCGCGGCCGCCGAGTCCAGCGGATCATCCCGTTCGATGTGTGCTCCGATACGCATGGCGGCCAGCCTACGTCCTGCCGGTGACATTCTCGCTCCCGGTTCGGCTGGCGTTCTCGGCACAGCATGGAAGAATCTATGGTCGCGTCACCGGGTACCTGGCCCTTCGTTGCTCAGGAGAGTTGGCACCCGTGCCGTCATCGATCCGGGAGGTGCAGGATGCCGTTGCCGTACCGGCGCCGGCTCGGCCTCGCGCTGGGCGGTGCGGTGGCCGTGGCGGCGATCGCTCTGCTCCCGGCCGCTCCCGCGACAGCGGCGACGCCGTCGGTAACCTTCAACGGGAGCTGTGGCGTGCTCGGCGTGCTGGCGCCGGCGTCCGTGCCCAACCCGAGCTCGGTGAGCGTGCCCGCCGGGTCGGCGGTGACGTTCGTGAACGGCCTGTCGCAGGTCGCCGACCTACGGCTGGACAACCAGTCGTCGAGCAGTGTGCCGGCGGGCGGGAGCATCACCAAGGTCTTCGAGCATGGCCCGGTCGCGGTCAGTATGGTCCCCGGCTGCCTGCTGAACCTGCTGGCCGCCGTCAAGGCGGTGACCGTCACGGT
>JAFMQQ010000014.1 GCA_017354595.1 Micromonosporaceae bacterium | reverse complement strand
GATCCCGGTGTTGTGCATGCCGCGTCGCGCCCAGCGCTGGGCCGGACGGTTGGTGGTCGTGGGCGCGGGAGTGGTGGCCAGCCTGGTGCTGGCATCGATCGGGGCGCCGGCCGCGTTCGCTGCGCCGGCACCGGACGCCATCACCATCATCGGCCCAGGTCTCGAAGCGCCGATCCAGGTGCAGGCGGCGACCCAGCGCCCACTCTTCGACGCGTTGCTGCGTCAGGTCAACTGGATGACCGGGCGCAGCGGCGACTTCTTCCGCCCGGACAAGACCACGTTCGGCCCCGCCTACTCGGTCACCGTCTTCGCCAAGGGCGTCGCGGTCTCCGCCTGCGAGCTGTACCCGTTGGCCGAGGGTGGACCGCGGGCGCATATGCCGGCCAAGCAGCCTCGGGGCACCACGCTCGACGCGTGGTTCTACGCTCCGGTGTCGTTGCCGAGCACACTGCGCGCGGTCGGCGTACCGCTGCCGCTGCCTGAGGTCAGTGGGCGCGCGGGTGCCCTGGTCTACGAGGACCCGAACGACCTCCAGCCGCAGGACACGCCGGAGGCGTTCAGCTGGCCCAAGGAGTTCGAGCAGATGCGGCTGATCATGGCGGCCACCGGCGCCACCGGCCTGGCGGTGCTGGTGCTGGTCTTCGCTGCAGCGCGGGTCTCGCGACGGCTCACCCGCCGGTACCGGTAGCCGCGGCGGACCACGCGCCAGCGCGCCGCGGCCGCGGCCACGGTGGCAGGCTGGACGGATGGCAGACGGGCCGGCGGGCGGCGAGCTGGCCGCCACGCTGCGCCGGATCGAACGCTCCGCGGGCGCCCTGGCGACCGCGAGCGTCTCCCGGATGGACGAGGTACTGCCCTGGTTCCGCGAGCTGCCCGCCGACCAGCGCGCCTGGGTCATGCTGGTCGCCCAGGCGGGGGTACGGTCGCTGGTCGAGTGGCTGCGCCGGCCGGCCGCCGAGCAGGAGGTCTCGGACGAGGTCTTCGATGCCGCCCCGCGCGCCATGGCCCGGTCGCTGAACCTGCAGCAGACGGTACAGCTGATCAAGGTCACCATCGATGTGGTCGAGGAGCAGGTACCGCACCTGGCGGCCCCGGGCGAGGAGGCGGCGCTACGCGAGGCGGTACTCACCTTCTCCCGTGAGGTCGCCTTCGCCGCCGCCCGGGTGTACGCGCGGGCGGCGGAGTCCCGCGGCGCGTGGGACGCCCGGCTGCAGGCGCTGCTGGTGGACGCGCTGCTGCGCGGCGATTCGTCGGACGTGCTGGCCAGCCGGGCCGCCGCGCTCGGCTGGGCGGACACCCCGCCGGTCGCGGTCGCGGTCGGCCGCTCACCCGGTGGCGAAACGGCCGCTGTGCTGCACACCGTGTACCGGGCCGCCCGGCGTACCGGCGTGGAGGTGCTCGGCGGGGTGCACGGCGACCGGCTGGTGGTGGTACTCGGCGGGGCGGACGACCCGCTCGCCGCGACCGAGAAGCTGCTGGTCGGCTTCGGTGACGGCCCGGTCGTGGTCGGGCCGGCGGTGCCCCGGCTGGACGAGGCGACCGGATCCGCCCGGGCCGCCATGGCCGGGTACCGGGCGGCGCCTGCCTGGTCGGCTGCGCCCAGGCCGGTACCCGCCGCCAGCCTGCTGCCCGAGCGGGTACTCGCCGGCGATCCGGAGGCGCGGCGGATCCTGCGCCAGGAGGTGTACGGCAGCCTGGTGCGCGCCGGCGGCGAGCTGGTGGAGACGCTGGACGCCTTCTTCGCCGCGGCCGGGGTACTGGAGAGTGCGGCTCGCAGCCTCTACGTCCACCCGAACACCGTCCGGTACCGGCTGCGCCGGGTGACCGACACGACCGGCTTCGCCCCGCTGGTCGCCCGGGACGGGTACGTGCTGCGCCTCGCCCTGACCATCGGCCGCCTCGACCCGCTCTGATCCGGTGGCCGGTCGGGCCGGTGCCCCGGTGACCTGGTCGGTCGCTGGCGCGGGGCCGGTGATCTTAGCGTTCGTTCATTGGAGGAACCATACAAAAGCTATCGTCGGGATTCGTGAGCCGCGGTAACAGTATGACCGTCCGGTAACCGGGAGAGTGATAACTGTGCTGGCAGTACTCGCTCCGGGGCAGGGCTCACAGAAGCCCGGCTTCCTCACCGCTTGGCTCGACCTCCCCGGCACCGAGGCGAGGCTGCGCTGGTGGTCCGCGCTGACCGGGCTCGATCTGCTGGCCCTGGGTACCACCGCCGGCGCCGACGAGATCAGGCAGACCGCGCGCACCCAGCCACTGCTGGTCGCCGCCGCGCTTGTGGTAGCCGAACAGCTGCCGATGTACGACGCCGGGCTGGTCGCCGGGCACAGCGTCGGCGAGCTGGCCGCGGCGAGCCTGGCCGGTGTGCTGACCCCGGAGAGCGCGGTGAGCCTCGCGGCGCTACGGGGCCGGGAGATGGCGGCCGCGTGCGCGCTGCAGCCCACCGGAATGGCCGCCGTCCTCGGTGGGGACGCGGAGCAGGTGGTCGCCGCGATCGAGGCCACCGGCCTGCATCCGGCCAACCGCAACAGCGCCGGGCAGATCGTTGCGGCCGGGCCGCTCGACGCGATCGAGAAGCTCTCCCCGGCGCTGCCGGCCGGCGCGCGGGCGCGCGCCCTGCAGGTCGCAGGCGCCTTCCACACGCCGTACATGGCCCCGGCCGAGCAGGCACTCGCCGCGGTCGCGGCCGGTATCAGCACCGCCGACCCGACGAAGATCCTGCTGTCCAATCTGGACGGTATGGCGGTGACGACCGGCCGGGAGGTGCTCAGCCGGCTGGTCCGCCAGGTCACCGCCTCGGTGCGCTGGGACCTGTGCATGCAGACCATGGCGGAGATCGGTGTCACCGCGATCGTGGAGCTGGCCCCGGCCGGTACCCTCGCCGGCCTGGCCAAGCGGGCGATGGCGGGGGTGGAGATCGTCACGGTCAACTCGCCCGACGACCTCCCGGCCGCCCGGGACCTGTTCGCCCGGCATGGCGTGGCACCCGGCGTCGAGCCGACACCGCATTTCCAGGTGGTGGTAGCGGGCGCCGCCGGTACCTTCGAGCCGGCCGACCTGCCGGAGGGCACCGAGGTGCGCACCGGCCGGGTCATCGGCCAGGTCGTCACCAGGCAGGGTCCGGTCGAGGTGACCACGCACGACTCGGGCGTACTCATCGAATGGCTCGCCCACCACGATGACCCGGTCGCTCCGGGCCAGCCCCTCGCCCGGATCGGAGGACGCTCGTGACTGCGGGATCCAAGCTGCTCGCCGTCGGCCATTACCAGCCCGCTCGGGTACTCACCAACGAGGACCTGACCAAGATTGTCGATACCAGCGATGAGTGGATCCGGGACCGGGTGGGCATCGTCACCCGCCGGATCGCCGACTCCGAGACGGTCGCGGACATGGCCAGCGCCGCCGCCGGCAAGGCGCTGGCCGCCTCCGGCCTCGCCGCCGCCGACATCGACCTGATCGCGGTCGCCACCTGCACCTCGGTCGACCGCTGCCCGAACGTCGCCGCCAGGGTCGCCAACCGGCTCGGGGTCAGCGCCCCGGCGGCGTACGACATCAACACGGCATGCTCCGGCTTCGAGTACGCACTGGCCACAGTGGACCACGCCATCCGGGCCGGCGCGGCGCGGCACACGCTGGTCATCGGCGCGGAGAAGCTCACCGAGTTCGCCGACTGGACCGACCGCAGCACCTGCGTACTGTTCGGGGATGGTGCGGGTGCCGCCGTGGTCACCCCGACGGCGCCGGGCGAAGAACCCGGAATCGGCCCGGTGGTGTGGGGCTCCGCGCCGGACAAGGGCGACGTGCTGACCATTGAGGGCTGGCGGCCGTACGTCAAGCAGAACGGTCAGGTCGTGTTCCGCTGGGCGATCTCCGCCCTGCCCGAACTCGCCGAGCGGGCCTGCGCCGCCGCCGGCATCGAAGCCAAGGACCTGGCCGCCTTCATCCCGCACCAGGCGAACCTGCGCATCATCGAGCCGTTGGCCCGCAAGCTGGGGGTACCGGACGCGGCGGTGGCCAAGGACATCGTGGAGTCCGGCAACACCTCGGCGGCGAGCGTGCCTCTGGCACTGTCCAAAATGGTGGAACGCCGGGAGATCCCCTCCGGCGCTCCCGTGCTGCTGTTCGGGTTCGGCGGCGGCCTCACCTACGCCGGGCAGGTCATCCGCTGCCCGTAGCACCTACCGAGAGAAAGAGGCAACCCATGGCAACACGCGAAGAGATCACCGCCGGCCTCGCCGAGATCCTGGAGGAGGTCGCCGGGGTCAACCCGGATGACGTCACCGAGGCGAAGTCCTTCACCGACGATCTCGACGTCGACTCGCTCTCCATGGTGGAGGTCGTCGTCGCGGCCGAGGAGAAGTTCAGCGTGAAGATCCCCGACGACGAGGTACAGAACCTGAAGACCGTGGGCGACGCGGTCTCGTACATCCAGAAGGCGAACCCGTGACCTCTGGCACCGAAGTACTCGTCACCGGGATCGGCGCCAGTACCCCGCTCGGCGGGGACGCGGCGTCGACCTGGGAGGGTATGCTGGCCGGCCGCTCCGGGGTCACGCCCATCGCCGCCGACTGGGCCGCGTCGCTGCCGGTACGGATCGCGGCGCAGCTCGCGGTCGAGCCGTCCGAGGTGCTCGACCGGGTACGGCTGCGCCGGCTGGACCGGGTCGAGGCGGTCGCGCTGATCGCCGCCCACGAGGCGTGGGCGGACGCCGGACTGGGCGACCCGACGACGGGCGAGCGCGCGGTCGACCCGGAGCGGCTCGCGGTCACCGTCGGCACCGGCATCGGCGGCGCGCAGACCCTGCTCAACCAGGACGACATCCTGGAGGCGTCCGGGGCGCGGAAGGTCAGCCCGCACACGGTACCGATGCTCATGCCCAACGGCGCCGCCGCCTGGGTCGGGCTGGACCTGGGTGCCAAGGCCGGTGTCCACTCGCCGTCCAGCGCCTGTGCGACCAGCGGGGAGGCGATCGCGCTCGGCCTGGACCTGATCCGGGCCGGCCGGGCCGATGTGGTGGTCGCCGGCGGTACCGAGGCGGTGATCTCGCCGCTGCCGATCGCCGGCTTCGCCGCGATGCGGGCCATGTCCACCCGCAACGACGACCCGGAGCGGGCGTCCCGCCCGTTCGACAAGGCACGGGACGGCTTCGTTCTCGGCGAGGGGGCCGGGATCCTCATCCTGGAGCGGGCCGAGCACGCCCGGGCCCGCGGCGCCAAGGTCTACGCCCGGCTCGCCGGCGCGGGGATCACCTCCGACGGGTACGACATCGTGCAGCCCGACCCGGAGGGAAGGGGAAGTACCCGGGCGATCGTCGCCGCACTGCGCGACGCCGGCCTCGCACCCACCGATATCGCACACGTCAACGCGCACGCCACCTCGACACCCGTCGGCGACATGGCGGAGATCGTCGCCCTGCGGCGCGCGGTCGGCAACCACCCGGTGGTCACCTCCACCAAGTCGATGCACGGCCACCTGCTCGGCGCGGCCGGCGCGGTGGAGTCGATCGCGACCATCCTCGCGGTCCACCACGGCGTGGTACCGCCAACGATCAACCTCGATGACCCAGATGACCAGCTCGACCTCGATGTGGCCGCGCACAAGGCACGCCACATGGAGATCCCCGCCGCGCTGAACAACTCGTTCGGCTTCGGCGGCCACAACGCGGTACTCGCGTTCACCCGCGCCTGAGGAGGCACCCGTGACCATCACCTCTGTCGTCGCCGATATGTCCACAGAGGACCACCGCGACCCGCGGGTACGGCTACGGCAACTCTTCGACCAGGGCTCGCTGCGGCTGCTGCCGGTACCCGAGCCGGGCGCGGCTCGCAGCCAGCGCGATGACGCCGGGGTGGTGTACGCCCGCGGGACGGTCGACGGTACGCCGGTCATCGCGTACTGCACCGACGGCACCCGGATGGGCGGGTCGCTCGGGGTGGAGGGCTGCCGGCAGATCGTGGACGCCATCGACACCGCCGTCCGCGAGCGGGTACCGGTGATCGGGGTCTGGCACTCCGGCGGTGCCCGGCTGCCGGAGGGCGTGGTGGCACTGGACGGCATCGGGCAGATCTTCGCGGCGATGGTACGGGCCTCGGGGCGGGTGCCACAGATCTCGGTGGTGCTCGGGCCGGCCGCGGGTGGGGCGGCGTACGGGCCGGCACTGACCGACGTGGTCGTGATGAGCGGTGCCGGCCGCATCTTCGTCACCGGACCCGAGGTGGTGCGCACCGTCACCGGCGAACAGGTGGACATGGAGCGGCTGGGCGGCCCGGAGGCGCACGGCCGCCGCTCCGGCGTGGCTCACGTGACGACCAAGGATGACGAGAGCGCGCTGGCCGCGGCCCGGCTACTCGCCTCGCTGCTTGGCCGGCAGGGACGGCTCTCCCCGGCCGATGTACCGGACGGGGTGGACCTCGCCGCCCAGCTGCCCGCCGAGCCGAACCGGGCCTACGACGTCAAGCCACTGGTGAAGACGCTGCTCGACGGCGAGAATCCGGATTCCGCCGGCGGGGCGGGTGGCGCCGGCACAAGCGTCGAGCTGCATGCCAAGTGGGCGCCGAACATCGTGACCACCCTCGGCCGGCTCGCCGGCCGTACCGTCGGGGTCATCGCCAACAACCCGCTGCGCCTCGGCGGCTGCTTGGATGCGGCGTCGGCGGAGAAGGCCGCGCGCTTCGTGCGCATGTGCGACTCGCTCGGGGTACCGCTGGTGGTGCTGGTCGACGTTCCCGGCTACCTGCCCGGCGTGGGCCAGGAGTGGGACGGCGTGGTACGCCGCGGTGCGAAGTTGCTGCACGCCTTCGCCGAGGCCGTGGTACCCCGGGTGACACTGGTGACCCGCAAGGCGTACGGCGGCGCCTACATCGCGATGAACTCGCGCTCGCTCGGCGCCACGGCGGTCTTCGCCTGGCCGGCCGCGGAGTTCGGCGTGATGGGCGCCAGCGCCGCGGTGAACATCCTGCACCGCAAGAAGCTCGCGGCCACGCCGGCCAGCGAGCGGGAGGCGCTGCGGGCACAGCTGATCGAGGAGCAGGCCCAGGTGGCCGGCGGGGTCCAGCGGGCGCTGGAGATCGGCGTCGTCGACGACGTGATCGAGCCGACTCAGACCCGGCGGCGGGTCGCCGAGGCGCTGGCGGCGGCGCCCGCGGCCCGCGGCGCGCACGGCAACATCCCACTCTGACCTGGGCGCCGGTCTGACCCGGGCGCCGGCTACGGGCGCTGTGAGTGGGTGCCGGCTCCGGGCGCTGTGCGTGGGCGCCGCCCGCTATCCGACCTGGGTCAGCCAGGTGGCCGGGGCGCCGTCGCCGGCGCACCGGTACGGCTCCAGCTCGGCGTCCCAGGCGGTACCGAGGGCCCGGTCCAGTGCGTGCGCCAGACCCTCCGCACCGCGTGCCGAGGCGACCAGCGCGCGTAGCCGGTCCTCGCCGATCATGATGTCGCCGTTGGCGCTCATCGCCGAGGCGAACAGACCCCGGCCGGGTACGTACATGAAGCGCTCCCCGTCGACCCCGGGGCTGGGCTCCTCGGTCACCTCGAAGCGGATCATCGGCCACTGGCGCAGCGCGGCGGCGAGTTCGGCGCCGGTACCGACCCGGCCGGACCAGGTGCACTCGGTGCGCTGGGCGGCGGGCTCGATGGGCTGGGGCGACCAGACGAGCCTGACAGGCGCGGCGAGGACACGCGCAATCGCCCACTCGACGTGTGCGCACACGGCGAGCGGGGTCGAGTGGACGTATACGACGCCCCGCGTTGGCACGACCGACCTCCCACAACTGCTCCAGGTGCGTCTTCCCCTACGACCTGGACTGGTGGAATTGATCAGCCGCGTGTGTTTGGTGTTCATGATGCCCTTGTGCGGCAAGTGGCGCCAGCGAATCCACAAAATGGCTCCGAACGACTGATGTACACTTGCCGCGGTCGCGATCCGACCCAACCCCCTGCACACCATCCGATCGAGGAGTCCCACGCGTGGCGAGCAACACCTCCAAGACCGCGCGCGCGTCGGTCCGTGCCGGCCAGTCCGGTGCGGGCGGTGCGCTCAGCGTGCTCGGCGAGTTCAAGTACGTGATCCCGCTGAACAAGGGCAAGCACGCATACGTCCGCAACCTGACCAATGGCAAGACGGCACACCTGAGGACGACCTCCGACGCTTTCGTCGAGGAGATCCGGGCGCTGGTCGGTGCCGGCCACGGCGCGAAGGTTCGCGCCGAGATCGTTGCGTTGGCCGCAAGCCATCCCGGCGACGGCTGGGACGAGACCGAAAAGCGGCTGGTCGACGCGGGCGTATTCGAGGCCTGACGCCGACGCGCTCCCCCGGCTTCGCATACGTGCAGCGGGTACGGTTGCCGGATGGGTGCCATCTCGGACTGGCTCGGCACGCTGCCGGCTCTCGTGGTGTACCTGCTCGTCGCCGGCATCATCGCCGCGGAGAGCATGGGCATCCCGCTGCCCGGCGAGATCGGGCTGGTGAGCGCCGCGCTGCTGGCGGCGGATGGGCATGCCGACATCGCCTGGGTGGCGGTCGCGGCGAGCGCGGGCGCCATCGGTGGCGACTCGCTCGGATACCTGATCGGCCACAAGGGCGGCCGGCCACTGCTGGTACGCCTGGGCCGGCGGTTCCCCCGGCATCTCGGGCCGGCGCACGTGGCCCGGGCGGAGGCCTTCTTCGCCCGGTGGGGTTCATGGGCGATCTTCTTCGGCCGGTTCGTCGCGTTGCTGCGGATCCTGGCCGGGCCGCTCGCCGGTGTGCTCCGGGTGCCATACCCGAAGTTCCTGCTCGCCAACGCGGCGGGCGGGATCTGCTGGGCGAGTGGCACCGCGGTGGCCACGTACTATGCCGGCCGGGCAGCCGAGCGATGGCTGCAGGACTTCTCGTGGGTGGCACTGGTCGCGGCGGTACTCGGCGGCATCGGGACGACGCTCGTGCTGCGGGCACGGACCCGGCGGGCGGTACACGCCGAGCAGCCGGCCGCCCCGGAGCAGGAGCGGGAACGCGCGACGCCGGAGCCGGCCGAGGCCGGCTGACCGCAGCCGAGCGGGTATCCGTTCTGGGCACCGTTCCGCTGACAGCTTCCGGCACATGGGGAGAGAGTTGAGCACGTCCGCTGCCACGGGTGGCGACGCCCGCGGAGCCGCCCCCAGTCAGGGGTCCACGGGTGGCGACGCCCGCGGAGCCGCCCCCAGTCAGGGGTCCACGGGTGGCGACGCCCGCGCAGCCACTCCCGGTCAGGGGGCTGCGGAGGAGATCGCCGCCGAACAGCGCCACCTCGACGTGGTGTACGCCCGCCTGGAAGTGCTCAAGAAGGAGGCCGCCGCGGTCGAGGCGGCCGGCCACCGGATCGCCCGGGTGGGCAACTACGGCGCGCTGGTGGAGCGCGACGCCATGGTCTACCACGCGGCCCGGCGGCGCCGGCTGCTGGACAGCGAGCATGAGGGCCTGGTCTTCGGCCGGCTCGACCTGCGCGGCGGCGAGATCCGGTACATCGGCCGGCTGGGCCTGCGCGACGAGCATGCCGGCGCACTGGTGATCGACTGGCGGGCGCCGGCCGCCGCACCGTTCTACCGGGCGACCCCGGTCGAGCCGATGCGGGTGATCCGCCGGCGCATCATCCAGAGTTCTGGTGAGCGGGTCACCGGTGTTGAGGACGACCTGCTCGATCCCGCGGCCGCCCCGCCCGACCTGCGGGTGATCGGCGACGGCGCGCTCGTGGCGACACTGGCACGGGCGACCGGTACCGGCATGCGGGACATCGTCGCGACCATCCAGAAGGAGCAGGACGAGGCGATCCGCTCCCCCGCGCTCGGCGTCACCTGGGTGCGTGGCGGGCCGGGTACCGGGAAGACCGCCGTCGCGCTGCACCGCGCCGCGTACCTGCTCTACTCCGACCGGCAGCGCTTCGCCGGTGGTGGGGTACTCGTGATCGGGCCGTCGGCGGTGTTCGTGAACTACATCTCCCGGGTGCTGCCGTCGCTCGGCGAGGACGAGGCGACGCTGCGTTCGCTGGGATCGCTGGTCGTCAATGTTGAGGCGACCCGGCACGACCCACCGGAGGTCGCCGCCGTCAAGGGGTCGCTGCGCATGGTGCCACTGCTGCGCCGCGCCGCGCGCGACGCGGTACCGGGCTCCCCGGACGAACTGCGGCTGCTGTACCGGGGCACCCTGCTCCGACTGTCCACAAGGGAGCTTCGTCAGCTGCGGCACACGGTACTGGCACCGGGAGTGAAGCGCAATGCCGCGCGGGCGAAGGCGGCCGGGTACCTGCTGGATGCGCTGTGGCGGCAGGCGGTCTCGATCCTCGGCGAGGCGGCCACCCCGGCCCGCGAACAGTTCGCCGGCGACGTGGCGGAACGGCGTGAGTTCACCACCTTCATGCGTACCTGGTGGCCACGGCTGCGCCCGGCCGACGTACTCGGTTGGCTGGCCGACCCGGCGCGGCTGAACCGCTACCGGCGCGGGCTGCTCGAGGATCGCGAGTACAGCGCCCTGCTGCGCCCCGGCGACACCGACCTGAGCGTGCAGGACGTGCCGCTGCTGGACGAGCTGGATGAGCTGCTCGGCTCGCCCCCGGTACCCCGCCGCCGGCCGGTCGAACCGTTCACTGTGGACGGTGTCCGGGAGGTCACCACGTACGCGGACCGGATGGCGGCCCGCCGGAGGGTCGCCGTGCAGCGGCCGGCCGACTATCGGGAGTACGCGCACATCGTGGTCGACGAGGCGCAGGACGTCACGCCGATGCAGTGGCGGATGATCGGGCGCCGCGGCGAGTACGCGAGCTGGACCGTGGTCGGCGACCCGGCCCAGTCGGCGTGGTCGGGTGACCCGGAGGAGACCAGGCGGGCGCGGGACGAGGCGCTGCGCGGCCGGCGGCGCCGCGAGTACCTGCTGACCACCAACTACCGCAACTCCGCGGAGATCTTCGAGCTGGCGGCATCGGTGGTACGGCGGGTACAGCCGGACGCGCAGTTGCCGGTGCCGGTACGGCACACCGGGGTACCACCGCGCGACGTCCTGACTGGCGACGTGGCCGCGGCGGTACCGCAGGAGGTCCGTCGACTGCTGGCCGATGTCGAGGGCACGGTAGGAGTGGTGTCCACGCAGGACACCCGGGACGAGGTCGCCGGCTGGCTGGCCGGTATCCCGGACCCGCGCCTGCAGGTGGTGAACAGCCTGGAGGCGAAGGGGATGGAGTACGACGCGGTTCTGGTGGTTGAGCCGGCCGCGATCGCCGGCGAGTCCGCTGCCGGCGCCCGTACCCTCTATGTGGCCCTGTCCCGCGCGACCCAGCGACTGACCACTGTGGGCAGTGATCCGTCCTGGCGCTAGCCGCCGGGTGCCCCCACCGGATTCGGGTGCCCCCACCGGATTGACGCCAGGCGGTACGGTCGGCACGTGTCCCTGCCCGAACAGCCGCCCGCCGCACCCCGGGCAAACGTGGTGCCACATCTGATCTGGGAAGCCGTCCTGCTGCTGGCCGCCGTCGCCGTCACCATCCTCGCGGTCACCAATGGACACTTCCTCGACGCCAGGAACCCACTCTGGCAGCAGCTCGGCCTGACCGGCTTCGTCGCCAGCGGTTTCGCGCTGTCGCTGCGCGCCGGTACGCCCAACCTCGCCGTCGGCTCGGCCGCGTTGCTGGCCGGCACCGTCTACGCGAAGGCCGGGGTCAGCGGCTGGCCGGCGCCGGCCGCCGCCGCGGTCGCCGTGCTCGCCGCGACCGGGCTCGGTCTGTTTCTGGCGGTGATCGCCGGGCTGACCGGGTTGCCGGCCTGGTCGGTATCCCTGGTGGGTCTGCCCATCGGGTTCACCGTCACACTGGCCCTCACCAACGGCAGCACGATCGCCGTCCGGGATGCCACGATCTCCCGCGGCCCGCTCGAGGCGCTCACCGTCCTGTTTGTACTGACCTCGGTCGCGGGTGCGTTGCTCTGGCTGGTCCCCGGAGTGCGGTCGATCCGGTTCACCGCACAGCCCGGCGGTGCGGCGCCCGGCGCCGGCCAGCGGATGGCCGCGGCGCTGGTCGGGCTCGCCGGCTCCAGCCTGCTCGCCGGGCTTGCCGGTGCGCTGACCACGGGATACCTGCGCACCTCATCGCCGGCCGGCACCGACCAGTTCGACCTGCTCGTCGCGGTCGCGGCCGTACTGCTCGGCGGGGCGAGCATCACCAGGCGCTCGTTCGGCATTGCCGGCACTGTGCTCGCGGTATACCTGTTTCTGGTGGTCGAGAACCAACTGATCATCCACAACAATCCAGTGTGGAAAGCGGAGTACCTCCCGGTGTCGGTGGCGATCGTGGTGGGGCTGCTGGCGGGATGGCTGCTCGACCTGCTCGGCAACCTGTTCCGGGCCACACCCTCATATCCAGTGCCGCCGGGCGCCGGCCCGATGGTGCCGCCGCCCTACGCCGTCACCCCGCAGCAGCCGGCGGCTCCGGGCTGAGCGTCACACCTCAGCCGCGACCCGCGCCACCCAGTCCTCGAACCGCTTGTACTGCGCCCACTGTGCCGCCGTTTGCGGCGGTGCCATATCCAGCACCATGTCCGCCGCGTCGAGCAGGTCCCAGTACGGGTGCCGCGGGTCGGTGCCGGCGTGCCGCCGGTACTCCGGCAGCAGCCGCTCGGCGATCTCGGCACCGTGGTCGAGGGCGAGGTTGACCCGGACGTGTGCCAGGTCGATGCCGGCCGGGCCGCGACACGCGGTGGTCCAGTCCACCACGCCGGTGATCCGGCCGGCCCGCCACAGCGTCTGTCCGGGATGGAAATCGCGGTGGATCAAGCGGGTCGGGGCAGCGGGTGCCGGAGATTCGAGCCGCTCCAGGAGCCGGCGCCACAGCTGCCCGCGCTCTGTCCACTGTGGTGGGTGACGCGGGCCGTCGCGGCTGTCGTGGTACGGCCGGTAGCGGATCAGTGGCGACTCATCGGGTACCGGCACCGCGTGCAGCGTCGCCAGCGCCCTGGCGAGTCCGGACAGCAAGCCGTCCACATCCTCCGGATGCCCGGGCAGGTCGCCGGCGAGCCGGGTGATCAGCAGCACCGGTACGCCGTCCACGACCGCCTCGGCGAGCAGCCGCGGTGCCGGTACCTCGGTCGAGGCGAGCAGGCCGAGGGCGGCCGCCTCGTTTGCCGGTGAGTACCACGGGTCGCGGGCCAGCCGGTCGAGGTCGTGGAACTGGCGCACCACCAGCTCGAGCCGGTTCCCGGTGCCGGTACGCGCGTCCACCGCGTGCAGCGTGGTCGAGCTGACGCTCATCGGGCGTACCGCGAGAATCTGCGCCCGCAGCACCCGGCGCACCCAGTGCAGCACCGGCTCCGCTAGCTGCGCCGGCCGCGCCTGCTTGGCGTACCGGTCGGCGCAGCGGCCAGATCGCGTCAACGCACCTGATCGGCGGGTTCGTGCGGTCCGTGGGCGGGAGTGCCGAAGAGGCCGAGGAGGCCGGCGACGTACAACAGCCGGTGCACCTGGGCGGTGAGGTTGACCACTTGTAGTCGCACCTTGCAGGCCACGCTGGCGTGGTAGCAGCCGACCAACGCACCGATCGCAACCGAGTCGACAAAGGTCACCCCGGACATGTCGATCGTGATGGTGTTGGGCGGCCGTTCTGCCAACAGAGCACTGATCGCCTCCCGCATCTGGTGTGCGTTGTCGGCGTCGATCTCACCCTCCGGGCGGATCACGACCGTGCCAGCAGATTCGGGCGCAACAGTGAGCGACAGCGTGGTCATCGAACCTCCGTGAGCTGGTTCGGGCGTGCCCTCCGAGGGCGCGCCAAGCGGGCGGTGAGCACCATCCAGCAGGAGACAGTCACGAGACAGCGTAGAGCAAGCCCGTACTTTCTACCATATTCGGGCAGCCGTGGCTGAGTTTCCCGGCCGAACGCGCGTCTATTCACGAGCCCGACACGGCGCGGCGACATCCGTGTCACGGCGCCCCCCTATTGTTGTTGTCAGCGATCAGTACAGGGGTGTGGCTGGTCGTGTCGCGCGAGCGACGGTGTGCGTTCGGGGGCGGCGTGGACGGGTCGCCCCCGAACGGCACCACCAAGTCATCAGCCGCCGAGTCATCAGCCCCCCGACTCATCAGCCTGGCGCAACCAGCCGGTTCTCGCGCGCCGACACGCGTGCCGCATCCAGGATCCGCAGCACCCGGACCGCATCCTCCGGATCGACCGGCATCGGGGTACCGGCGCCCAGCGCGGCGAGCACCTCCGGATAGAACCGGTCCCACCCGCCCGGCTCGGGCCGCACGGCTTCGCGCTGCGCCCCACGTACCAGATTCATCGTCTGTGCTGCGGCGGCTGCGGGCGACCGCCCATCACGCAGCGCCGCCTCCTGGCCGTCCAACTCCTCCACCACCAGCGCCCCGGTCGTGCCCAGCACGCGCAGCCGTGGCCCGGCAGCCGCGGTCACCGAACCACACCACAGGTGCGAGTACCCGCCACCGGTGTGGCGCAGCGCCAGGAACACATCGTCGTCGGCACCGCTTGCCGGTCCAGGGGTGCCATCCCGGGGCGCGCTGCGGCGTGCATCCACTTCGGCGTAGACCGCGCCGACCGGGCCGAGCAGCAGGCATGCCTGGTCGACCAGGTGCGAGCCCAGGTCGAGCAGGACACCGGCGCCCTGTGCCGGGTCGGCCCGCTCCCGCCACCTGGTCAGGTCCGGAACCGGGCGCCACCGTTCGAAGCGGGACTCGAACCGGGTCACCCGGCCCAGCTCGCCGGTGGCCAGCAGCCGGTGCAGGGTCAACATGTCCGCGTCGTATCGACGGTTCTGGAAGACCGTCAGCGGTACCCCCGCCGCCCGTGCCGCCTCGACCACAGTCGCGGCCTGCGCCGCCGTCGGCGCCAGTGGCTTGTCCACTACCACCGGTACGCCCGCCGTGACGCAGGAGAGCGCATCGCCCGCATGCGCGGCCGTCGCGCTCGCGACCACCGCGAGTTCAGGCTGCGTCGTTTGGAGCATCGTGGGCACACCGTCAAAGCAGGGCGTACCCGGGAAATCTTCATGTACCTGCGCCCGCCGCTCCGGACTCTGTGTTACGACCGCTACCACCTCAACACCCGGCGTAGAAGCCAGCAGCCGTCCGTGGAAGATCCGACCCGCCAGACCGTATCCGATGATTGCGGTGCGCATCGGGACATGGTCGCACGTTAGGACACTCTGGTCGTCGCGTCCTGTAGGCTCAGCGACCGTGATGCCCCGTACCCCCGGTCGCTGGTTCCGCATATTGATTCTCACCGTGGTGGCCACCGCCGTCGTCGTGCTCGGCGGGCCCGCAACCAGCCTCGCGGCGCCGACCGCGCCGGGCGCGGGTGGCACCGGCGACGATGGGCCCGGCACGCTGGAGCAGCAGCTGAACACCATCGCCACCGCGCTGGCCGACGCGCGGGCGCGGCTGACCGCGGCCAAGCAACAGCAGGTGACGCTGCGGGCCCAGTTGGTGACCTCGCAGAAGCGGATGGCCGAGCTGAGCGTGCTGGTCGGTGAGTTCGCCAACGCGCAGTACCGGGTCGGCCAGACCGCCACGTTGAACGCACTGCTCAAGTCGCAGTCGCCCAGCGCCTTCCTGAGCCGGTTCAGCGAGCTGCACGAGATCTCCCTGTCGCAGAACGCGGAGATCGTGCAGCTGCACGACATCCAGACGCAGTACGCGGCGACAAAGGCGAGCCTGGACCGGGCGATCGCGGTGGCGAACAACCAGCAGGCGCAGCTGACCCGGCAGCAACAGGCCGCGCTGCGCATCCTCAACCACGCCACCGGCGGGCCGACCGGGGTGATCATCGCGGCGGCGTCCGCGAGCCCGGCGCCACGCAACTCCGACGGCAGTCTGTCGGACAGCTGCAACCAGAACGACCCGACCTCGGGCGGTTGCCTGACCGCGCCGACCCTGCACGCGTACCAGGAAGTCAAGAAGGCCGGCTTCAACCATTACGTGCACTGCTGGCGCCAGCAGTCCTGGGGCGAGCACCCGAAGGGGCGAGCGTGCGACTGGGCCTGCGATGTGAGTGGCTTCGGCGGCACGGCGACCGGCTCCACCCGCACCTACTGCAACAAGCTCGCCGGCTTCCTGATCGGCAACTCCGACCGGCTCGGGGTCCTGTATGTCATCTGGTACAAGGAGATCTGGTTGCCGGGGGTCGGGTGGCACGCGTACACCACCGAGGGTGGGAACCCATCCGGCTTCCATACCAACCACGTGCATATGTCGATACGCTAGCGTGCCCCGGGAGGGCACACCGGGCGGCTCAACTCACCGGGGTTGCCGTCGCCCACAGTCCCTTGTGGTCGGAGAGCCCGCTCACCGCGTCGTACGCCTCGGCGTGCACGCCGGACCACCGGTCGGGCGAGAGGAAGATGTAGTCGATCTTCCGGTTGCCGAAGGTGGCTGTCCCGGTCGAGCGGCTCGTGCAGCCGGCCGCGCCGGCCTCCTCGAAGGTACCGGTACCGGAGGCGTAGCACGCGCCGTACATCGGATTGAGCCGGCTGTCGGTCGGCATCGAGTTGAAGTCGCCGCCGAGCAGGACGGCCGGTTGCACGCCGTCCGGACCGGGCGCCTCCAGTGGCTGCACGATGCGGGATACCGCCGCGACCTGCGGCCCGATGTCCGCCGCCGCGTACGAGATGTGCGTGCCGCAGACGACCAGTGCGCCGGTGTGTGGCGGGTTGGCGCGAAGGCACATCAGCCGCCGCGGCTCGCCGCCGGTCGGGCTGGGCAGTGGCCAGCTGCCGACCAGCTCCACCTCAGGCGCGCGGACCAGGATCGCGTTGCCGTAGTGGGCGCCGTTGACACAGGTGGGTCCGGTCGGGTCGAACCGGCCGCGGTACCCGGGCAGGTCACCGCGCAGCCAGTCGAACTGGTTCTCGCACACCTCGTTGAGCGTGACGGCGACCGGGCGCGCGGTGGTGATGCTGTCGCGGAGGTTTCGTACCACGGCGAGCCCGCCCGCGTTGCAGGCGTTCCCGCACATGTTCAGCTGGAGGTAGGTCTGCCTGCCCGCCGCGGCGACCGAGACGTCGGTGACCGCGACACCGACCAGTACCACCATGGCGACAACGACCACACCGGCGCGCAGCCGGAACCCACGCAGCAACCGCATCACTGACCGCTCCAATAGCTGGGGGCGCGCCCTCGGGCGCGCTGGAGGACATGACGAACCGCCCGCGTGGCCAACGCGGGTCCTGCCAACCGGTTGCTATTGGTTCGGCGCTAGCGCGGTCCGTGGATGGGTCCCGGGCATGGCACGCCGGTACCGCGCGGCCGCCACCGACCGTGGGCGTCCACAGTGGACGTCAGCTCTTGTCCTGGATCTCCCAGGCATGGTCGAGCACGTGCCAGGCGATCCGCGCCGCGGCGTACCGCGGCGGCCAGCCCTTCGGTACCGGCGGCTCGCCGGTACCGGCCCTGCCCAGCACGGCGAGGATCTCGGCGTGCAACGCTTCCGCCGCCGCGAAGCTGGCCGGTGCCGGCAGCTTGATGCCCAGCTTGCGGGCGTACGCCGACTCGGCGCCCAGGACGTGCTCGACGATCGGGTCGCGGTCCCGCCCGCCACCGCGTGGCCCCTTGCGCAGGGTGGCCGGGGCACCCGCCACCACCCGCTCGAAGACCGACCAGGCCGCCGCCACCAGCGCTGCCCGGCGCCTGGCCTGGCCCGCGGTCAGTGGCTCGTGGTCGTGCCTGGTCACCTTGTGGGGTACGCCGAACTCGGTGGCCCCGCCGCCGGGTACCCGCTCCACCACGGTGATACTGCGCAGCGTCGGCCGGAACGCCACCCCCGCCTGCTCGGCCACCGGCGCGTACCGCTCGGCGTAGCCGGCCAGCGACTCGAGTGCTGCCGCCTCGTCGCGTCCGGAACGGGACCAGCCGGGCCAGTCAACCGCGGTCGCGAAGACCTTCTTGGCGCCGACCTCCATCGTCACCTCGAGTGCCATGCCCAGATCTTCGCACGGGCGCGGCAGATCCGGGGTGGCGCAAACCGCCTGCCGCAAGCCGCCGGCGCAAGCCGTCTGGCGCAACCCGCCTGGCGCAATGCGCCTGCCGCAACGGCGGGCGCGCGGCGGCCG
>JAFMQQ010000596.1 GCA_017354595.1 Micromonosporaceae bacterium | reverse complement strand
GTCCGGTACCGACCTTGGCACCCTGACCACCCAGCTCGATGAGCTCGTCGGTGCGCTGGCCGCGCGCCGGCCGGTACCGCAGGCGGCGGGAGGCGCGGCAACCGGCTTCGGCCGGACCGTCGCGCTGCTCGCCGCGCTCGGCCTGGGTACCCTCGCCTGGCTGCTGTGGCGGCACCGCGAGCCACCCGACCCGCAGCTCGCGATCGCCCGCCTCGGCGACCTCGGTGCCACGGTGCGGTTCGATCCGGGCGAGGTGAATGTAGCGCTGCCGCTCGGCCGCCGGTACCAGGACCTGCGCGAGCGGGGCCTGCTCGGTACCGTCCGCGACGCGGACTGGCTGGACGGCCGGATCCTCACCTTCACCGGGGGTTGATCCGATGACCGACCGGTACCAGCTGGCCACCGCACACCTTCGGGTACGGCTGCGTTCGCTCAACCGGGCGCTGCGCGCGGCCGCCGACCGGCAGACCGCCCGCGCCGCCAAGCTGACCAGGCCCGACCTGGCCGCCTACTGCGTCACCGCGGAGCAGGCCGGTCTGCTGCTGGACCGGGTGGACGAGGTGGCCGAGCAGCTGCCCGGCACCGCGGAGTGCCCCGGGGTACCAGTCTCCACTGTGGAGCGTGCGGCCGAACGCGCGGTACGCCGGCTGGCCGCCGCCGACGGCGTGCGGCTGCCACTGGACGAGCTGTCCAGCCGGTACCAGTTGGACCGGGCCGAGCAGGACGCCTTGTTGCTGGCCGCCGCGCCCGAGCTGGACCGGTCCTATGAGCGCGTCTTCGCGTACCTGATGGACGATCTGAACCGGCGCGCGCCCAGCGTGGAGCTGATGGTGGCGGTGCTGTCCGGTACGGCGGCCGAGGCCCTTGCGGTGCGCCGGCTGCTCGGCCCCGCCGGCCGGCTGCGCCGGTACGGTCTGCTGCGGCTGGCCGGCTCCGCCGATGTCGAGCTCAGCGCTCCACTGTGGACAGCGCCCGGCCTGTTCGATCTCCTCATCGGCGCCGGCGGCGAGCCGGCTCTGGTCGGGCACGACCCGGGCGAGGTCAGCGTGCCGGCCGGTTTCGTGGTACCGCCGCAGCTCGACCCGGACCGGCTGGCCCGACTCGGTCGGGCGCTGGACGCCGGGCAGCTGGACCTGGTCGGCGTCTGGGGAGTGACCCGACCGGTGCAGCGGGACGCCGCGCTCGCGCTCGCCGGGCACGCCGGCCGGCCGCTTCGGGTGCTGCCGGTCGCCGAGCCGGACGGCGAACAGCTCGCCGCCGCCCGTACCGCCGCCACTCTCGGGGCTCTGCTCTGGGTGCCCGCCGACGGCCTGGGTGACGGCCCGGCCGGTACCGCCGCGCTCGACCTGCTCGAGCGCTCCCGGATACCGACCGTCCTTTCTGGAGTGACACCGTGGCGACCGGCCGCCCTGCTCGCCGCCCGCGGGTACGGCGAACTTGAGGTACCGCCGGCCGACTACGGCCAGCGCCGGCAGACCTGGTCGGCCGCGCTGCCCGGGCTGGATCGGGCGCTCGTGGACGACCTCGCGGTGCGGTACCAGATGAGTGGCGAGCAGTTGCGCGCGGTGGCCTCGGTCGCCGGCGCCGGGGCCAGGTTCGCCGGCAACGGGCGGCCGGCACCGCTGGCCGAGCACGTACCGGGCGCGGTGGCCATGGTGACCCGCGGCCACGGCACCGGGTACGCACGCACCATCACGCCCCGGCGCACCATCGAGGATCTGGTGCTGCCGGAGGAGCAGTACCGGCACCTGCTGGAGATCGAGGCCGCCTTCCGCGCCTGGCCGCGCGTGGCCGAGGCGTGGGGCTTCGGGCGCACCGCCGGCGATACCGGGGTGAAGGTGCTGTTCACCGGGGAGCCGGGCACGGGCAAGACGCTCTCGGCTGAGATCCTGGCCGGCAAGCTCGGTCTGGACCTGCTCAAGGTGGATCTGTCCACAGTGGTCTCCAAGTGGGTGGGGGAGACGGAGAAGAACCTGGAGTCGGCGTTCCAGCAGGCCGAGCAGTGCCAGGCGGTACTCTTCTTTGACGAGGCCGACTCGCTGTTCGGCAAGCGCGGCGAGGTCAAGCACGGCACCGACCGGTACGCCAACCTTGAGGTCGGGTACCTGTTGCAGCGCCTCGAGGAGAGTGCCGCGCTGGTGATCCTCGCCAGCAACCTGCGGGAGAACATCGATGCCGCGTTCATCCGCCGGTTCCACTTCGTGGTCAACTTCCCGCGCCCGGGGCCGGCCGAGCGCCGGCGGCTGTGGCGGCTGGCCTTCCCGCCAGAGGCGCCGGTTGGATCCGATGTGGACCTGGATGTTCTGTCCAGATTGGACATGACCGGCGCCGGTATCGCCTCGGCGGCGCGCAGTGCGGCACTGGCCGCCGCGGACTCGGAGGCGGCCACCATCGCCATGCCCGACATAGTCTCCGGCGTGATCCGCCAGTACCAGCGCGAGGCCCGGCTGCTGCGCGCCAGCGAACTGGGCCGGTACGGGTACCTGCTGGGCGTGCCGGCCGGCCGGCGGGACGGGTAGCCGTCGATGCCACCACCCGCCAAGTTGCGCGTTCCGCCGCCGGCACCCGAGTCGGTACCGATGCCGCAGGTGGCGTTGGATACCGCCCAGCCACTAGTACGCCGGCCGGTGGCGGCGGCCACGGTGGGTGTGATGCCGAATCCATCGTCCCCTGTGGACACCGTACGGGCGTTGCAGGCGCAGTTCCTGATCGGCAATGCGGTGGCTGCGGCGGCGCTGCTGGGGGTACCGCCGGGTGGGTCGGTTGCGGGTGGGCCGGCCTCGGTGCCCGGGCAGGGGCCGGGTGCGCCCGGGTTGCCGGTACCTGAGCCGATCGTGGTGCCGGTGGCTGCGCCTGAGGGCCCGGCGGCGGGTACACCGCCTGCCGGCCCGGCCGCCGCGGGCACGTTACCGGCGGCTGCAGGCGCCCGGC
>JAFMQQ010000595.1 GCA_017354595.1 Micromonosporaceae bacterium | reverse complement strand
TTTGCCGGATACCACCACGCAGTTCGCGCTCACCTCGGGGCCGACCTGGTACGCGGCGCAGAAGGCCGCCGTGTCGGCGAGGTCCGGATCGATCTCGGCGACCTGTACCTCAGCAGCGGCCGGCCAGGTCGAAAGCGCCGCGCGCACCGCGGGCGCGAGCAGGTCCGGCCGATCGAGCGCCGGTACGGTCGTTAATCTGCCCATCACCCCGCCATCGTGCCGTATATCTGGTGCATGCGCCCAGCAGCCGGCGAGGTTCTGCACTTCTCCGAGGACCCGGGGATAACCCGCTTCGTCCCGCACGTCGCGCCAACCAGTACCCAGCGGCGACCGTACGTCTGGGCGGTGGATTCCGCGCACGCGCCGGACTACTGGTTTCCGCGCCAGTGCCCCCGTGCCATGGCATGGGTGGTACCGTCGACGTCCACAGTGGACTGTGAGCGCATTCTCGGGCCGGGTTGCACCCGGGTGCACACCATCGAGTACCGCTGGCTCAGCGCGATGCGCACCACTGCGTTGTACGCGTACCGGCTGCCGGCCGCCCCGTTCCAGCAGATCGGCGAGTACGGCCACGCTCTGGTGGCGAGTGTGCCGGTACAACCACTCGGCCCGCCGCAGCGGGTACCTGATCTGTTCGGCCTGCACGAGGATGCCGGGATCCAGCTGCGCGTGGTGGACAACCTCTGGCCGTACTGGGACGCCGTTGTCGCCAGTTCACTCGGCTTCAGTGGCATCCGGCTGCACAACGCGAAGCCACGCCCGACTGCCGGCCGATGACGCCGGTGCCGGTCAGGCGGCTACCAGCTGCAGGTCGACGGTGGGCTCGGACAACCCGATCAGCTCGCGGAGGTCGTCGAAGTCCACGCACTC
This sequence comes from Micromonosporaceae bacterium, assembly GCA_017354595.1. Lineage (GTDB taxonomy): Bacteria > Actinomycetota > Actinomycetes > Mycobacteriales > Micromonosporaceae > DATEJJ01. The sequence goes on along the minus strand of JAFMQQ010000595.1, from coordinate 2,063 downwards.
CGGCTGCAGGTATTTCGCGAACACCCGGTCGATCTCGTCCTGCATCGTCCGCTCGAAGTCGTGCCAGATCAGACCCCAGCGCAACTCGGTCTCGATGTCGCTGACAAGCTCCGGGCTGACCTCGATCTGGCGCAGTGCCCGCAACTCGGCCCCGAAGCGCTCGGTCGCCCCCACGTGCTTCACCGGGCTCATCGCGAACGGTTGGCGCCGGCCGCGCGGCAGCCCGCCACGCCGCAGCCGAGGGCGCTGCGCCCAGCCACGCTGGAGCCAGTCGGACAGCTTTTGCAGCAAATGTCGGCGCAGCCATGGTGTCTTGATGGCGCCTAGCGCACGGGTGATGTGTCCGACGACCTCGCGCAGGATCCCGTCGGCGGACTGCCGGAGGGTACTCATGGGGGTCCTCCAATAGGGATTCGGTTGTGGGGTGGGGGTCATCCGATCCTCCGGTCGATTTTGCGCCCGTCTATGCCGCGCAACTCGTACCCAGAGAACTGATCACCGAAACCACGTTACCGCAGACTTCACTGAAATCCAGTAAGGAAGCACCGGTCTTTCGCCTGGCGTAGGGCCAAATGCGCCCGGGATAGCGCGAATTGACCGATTCTCCTATACAGATCTGCTGGTGTCTTGACCAGGCGTGGTACGCCTGGGTGGTGCACAGTGGACGCCGCTACAGCATCCACTGTGGACCCGACGGCCCCGCCGGCCCCCGCGACGAACCATCCACAAGGGACACTATGGCTAGGTCATTGCCTGGCGCCGATCACGCGCGACCAGCCCCACCTGGTGGCGAGGTCCAGCACGCCGTTCCACGCCGCCGGTGTCGACTCGCTACAGCCGCCCACTCGCATGCTCCACAAACTGGGTCGGATCGGCGCTTCATCGTCTGCCCGGTCGGCTTCGACCGCTGGGTGTGCCGATCGTACTGCACCCCGACATACAGCATGCCCTGCTCGTCGATCGTGATGACGTCGGTGGCGCCGCCGGTCCAAACCGGAACACCCGCTTCGGTTTTGGGTCATTGTCAGGCCGCCGATGTCCGTCCCTGAACCAGACCGCCGGAGTTGGCGAAGTAGAGCGTGTTCCGAATAGATGGCGACCGAGTTCTCGATGGAGACCTCGGTGTCACCGATGGCTTTCAGTAGCGCCGCATCCCGCTGGGTCGCATACGACATTGCCATCCACTGTGGACGGAGGTCAGGCCGGGGGCTTTGCCGGCCGCACCTCGACTGCTCCGTTGTGGATCAGGGCACGCCAGGTCAGGGGAGCGCCGACGGCGACCGGGATGAGCCAGTAGGCCAGATGGGGTAGCCGGTCCCACAGTGGCAGCTGTGCTCCGTTGTCCACGTAGAAGCCGGTGAACAGCGCGACGAACGAGCCGGCCATCGTACTGCCATGCCAGGCCATCCAGCGGGGCGGCCGGCGCCGGCGGATCCGCCAGCCGAGCATGGCAAGGCCGAAGGCGATGGATGCGATGAGAAACAGGTGCCAGTCGTGGCGCCAGCGCAGGATCGCCATCACCGTGGCGGTGATGAATACCCCGGTGATCGCGTAGAGGTAGACAGTGCCGGCGACGGGGTGGCGGCCCGGCCGCTTCGGTGCGGTGGTCGCGAGGATCCCGGCCAGGACGGCGGTGACGCCGGCCGCGACGTGGACGGCGAGCGCGGCGAAGAACGCCGGCCCCGCATCGGAGATGTGCAGGCCTGCGAAGTCGAGAGACAGCACGTGATTCACCGCCCGATCCTGAGTAGGTAACCTATCTATAGAGGTTGACGGTAGCATACCTACCTATGAGAGCGGATCGGAAGTTGAAGCCGGAGGCGCAGGCGCTCAAGGGGCACCTGGACGCGCTGTTGCTGGCCGCACTCGCCGATGGCCCCCGGCACGGGTACGCGGTGAAGGAGGCCCTGCGGGAGGGGAGTGACGGGCGCTTCGATCTGCCCACCGGTACCGTCTATCCGGCTCTACACCGGCTCGAGGCGGCCGGGCTGATCGCCGGCTCGTGGTCCATAGTGGAGGGTCGGCGGCGGCGCAGCTACCGGCTGACCGCTGCGGGCCGGCGC
>JAFMQQ010000120.1 GCA_017354595.1 Micromonosporaceae bacterium | reverse complement strand
GGACGGGCCCGGCGGCGGGGCCGGCGCGGGCGCGGGAACCGGCAGCGGCGGCAGTTCGAATGGTGGTCGCACGGCCAGCCGGCGCTCGCCCTCCGATACGAAGTCGAAACCGCACGAGCAGGTCCGGAGCGCTCCCTCGCGGTGCTGCGCCCCGCACGACGGGCAGAACGTGATGATCAGCTGATCGGCGGAGAGCCCCTGACAGCGGTCGCAGACGAACGCGGGCGGCGGTACGCCACGACGGAACAGCTGGCGCAGCATGATGGCGGGGTTGTGTTCGGTCACCCGGTTGATCAGCTCGTTGACCCGCCGGTCCCGCTCCGCGATCCGCTGGTACTCGTCATTGACGACCTTCTCCTGCCGGCAATCCCGGCAGATCAGCAGCCGGCGCGCGGAGAGTGCGTCCCGCAGTACGGTCTGCCGGCGCAGGAAGGTGAGCGCGGGCACGTCCCGCTCGGTCAGGGCCACGGTGACCACGTCGCGGCCGGTGTCCAGGCCGGACTCGACCCGGGTCGCCAGCCGTGCCACGTGGTCCACAAGCGACGGTGGCATCTGCTCCGGCTGGTCGCCGACGAGTGCGGCGACGGCCAGCATCCCGTCAACCTCCTCGCGCCCGATCAGTACGGCCGGCCCGGCCGTACCGTCCACTGTGAACTCCACGGCCCGGACAAGTGCCCACTGTTGCGGCGCTTTGGCCGCCTTCCGGAACAGGCGCCGGTCGGCTACCCCGAAGGCATGGCTCGCCGCCCCACCGACGGTACCGACGACCAGGTCGAGAATGTTGTTCTGGGCCACCTGGCCGGTGCTGTACCGGGCCGGCGGGAACTCGGCCGCCGGGTCCAGCGTGCCCAGCGCCGCGTCGAGCCGGGCGCCCAGGTCGCTGAGCATCGTGTGGTAGGTCTCGGACAGCGTCGACCCCAGCGCGGCTCGCGCGGCGAAGCCGTCCTCCAGCCGTACCTCGATCCGGCAGCCCGCATCCGCAGGCGCGAACCGGAGGGTCGCGGAGACCGGCAACTTCTGGGACAACATCGCGCCACCGACCGTGCTGCCGCGCCGGGCGACCAGCAGCGTGGTGTGCTCCGACTCGATGGTGAAGCCAACGTCACGCAGTACGCCCGCCAGCGCCGCCCGCGCCCGCCCTACCGGTACTGCGACCTCGCGCTCCGCTACCAGCGCGAACGTGCCCTCCGCCATCCTCGACACACTCCTGGCTACCTACCCCCGCCTTCACTCCGGCCCCCGGCGACCACCCATCCTGTCACAGCGGGGAAAGTCTCAGCTTGCGCTGGCTTCCGCCGGATCGGCATAGTCCTCGTGCGCCACCAGGACCACCGGCTCCTGGTCGGATTCGGTGAACGGCTTGGGCGGCGAGTCGACCAACGCGAACTGGGTGTGGTACAGCTCCGCGTAGAGCCCGTCCGCGGCGACCAGCTCCTCGTGCGTGCCCCGCTCCACCACCTTCCCCCGGTCCAGCACCACGATCTGGTCCGCCTCACGGACGGTGGAGAGGCGGTGCGCGATCACCAGCGCGGTGCGCCCAGACAGCGCCGTTGCCAGCGCCTGCTGTACCGCCGCCTCCGACTCGGAGTCCAGGTGCGCGGTCGCCTCGTCCAGGATCACGATCGACGGTGCCTTCAGCAGTAGCCGGGCGATCGCGATCCGCTGCTTCTCGCCGCCGGAGAACCGGTACCCCCGCTCACCCACCACAGTGGACAGACCGTCGGGTAGGCTGCGTACCAGGCCGTCGATCTGCGCCGCGGCGAGGGCCGCCCACAGCTCGTCATCGGTCGCACCGGGCTTGGCGTAGCGCAGGTTCTCCGCGATGCTCTCGTGGAACAGATGCGCGTCCTGGGTGACCACCCCGATCGTGTCGCGCAACGAGTCGAGCGTCGCCTCCCGCACATCCTGGCCGTTGACCAGCACCGCACCACTGGTCACGTCGTAGACCCGGGGCACCAGCATCGCGGTGGTCGACTTTCCGGCGCCGGACGGCCCGACCAGTGCCACCATCTGGCCGGGTTCGACACTGAAGGAGACTCCGCGCAGCACCGGGTCGGTGATCGTGCGGTCCAGCGCCGCGACATCCTCCAGCGAGGCGAGCGAGACCTCCGCGGCGCTCGGGTAGCGGAACTCGACATCCCGCAGCTCGACCCGGGCCGCACCGGTGGGCAGCGGTCGCGCGTCCGGTCGCTCGGCGATCGCCGGTGCCAGGTCGAGCACCTCGAAGACCCGCTCGAAGGAGACCAGCGCGCTCATCACGTCGACCCGTACATTGGACAGCGCGGTGAGCGGACCGTACAGCCGGGTCAGCAGCAGCGCCAGGGTGACCACGGTGCCGGCCGAAATCCGCCCGTGTACCGCGAACCAGCCACCCAGCCCGTAGGTCAGCGCCTGGGCGAGTGACGCCACGAGCAGCATCGCCACGAAGAAGGTGCGGCTGAACATCGCCTGCTGGATACCGATGTCGCGGACCCGGCGGGCCCGGTCGGCGAACCGGCCGGCCTCGGTGTCGGGCTTGCCGAAGAGCTTGACCAGCAGCGCGCCCGCCACCCCGAACCGCTCGGTCATCGTGGCGTTCATCTGCGCGTCGAGCTGATAGGACTCGCGGGTGATAGCGGCCAGCCGGCGACCGACCCGGCGCGCCGGCAGGATGAACAGCGGCAGCAGCAACAGTGACAGTACGGTGACCGGCCAGGAGAGGGTGAGCATCACGCCGGCGGTCAGTACCAGCTGGATGGCGTTGCTCACCACGCCGGAGAGGGTCGAGGTGAACGCCTGCTGCGCGCCCATCACATCGTTGTTGAGCCGGCTCACCAGGGCGCCGGTCTGGGTCCGGGTGAAGAACTGCAACGGCATCCGCTGTACGTGGTCGTAGACCTGGGTACGCAGGCTGAGGATGATGCCCTCACCGATCCGGGCGGAGTACCACCGGTTGACCATCGACAGCAACGCGTCGGCGATGGCGAGGCCGGCGATGAGCACCGCGAGGCGTACCACCGTCGTACCCGCGCCCGGCCCACCGCGGCTGATCGCGTTGACCACGCTGCCGGCCAGCACCGGGGTGGCCACCCCGAGTACCGCGTCGACCACCACGGCCACCAGGAAGATGGCGATGTCGCGGCGGTACGGCCGGGCGAAGGCGAGCACCCGCATCGCGGTACCACGGGCAATCCTGGTGTTCTTCAGCTCGTCTTCGCGTCGCATGGCGCGCAGCGTGCTCCAGCCGCTTGCCATCGGATGCCCCACGTGTCACCTCCCGTAGCCGCCGCCCGGCGGCGACCCCCAGTCTTCACCACCCCACTGACAACCTCGGCCGGTAATCGATGTGTTCCCCGCCGCCCGTTACCCCGGCCCGCCCCAGCTCGCCTCGCCGGCTGGGCAGATTCGGGGCGGGGTGACCCGCGACGGGATCAAGCTTGACCGCCCAGAGCGGGCCACCCCGCCCCCCGGACCCGAAACCCGCGCCCAGGTCACTCCCCCGACCCGGCGAGGTCGCGGATCCGGCGCAGCTGCGCCGCGCGCTCCGCCTCAGCCTGCTGCGCCGGAGTACGCCGCGCCACCCCGGACAGCAGGGCCTTGATCTCCACCACCGCGTCCCGATTACTCGACAGCACCGCCGCCGTCAGGTCGGCCACCGCGCCGTCCAGCTCGTCGACGGGTACCACGAGATTCGCCAGACCGATCCGCTCAGCTTCGGCGGCCGGCACCCGGCGACCGGTCACACACAGTTCCAGCGCCCGGGCGTACCCGACCAGCTCCACCAACCGCTGGGTGCCGGTCAGGTCCGGGACCAGGCCGAGGGTCACCTCCGCCATGCTGAACTGCGTGTCCACCGCGACCACCCGCAGATCGCATGCGAGAGCCAACTGGAATCCGGCGCCGATCGCGTGCCCGTGGACCGCCGCGACGCTGACCAGATCGGGTCGGCTCAGCCAGGAGAAGGCTTCCTGGACCCGAGCGATTTTCGTCAGCGCTTCTTCCGTCGTGAAAGATGCCAGTTCGCGGAAGGTGTTCTGCGCGGTACCCAGGTCCAATCCGGAAGAGAACGCGCGCCCCTCTCCGCGCACAACGACAACACGCACATCACCCGGCAATTCACGGCCGACTGTACGGAGTGACTCCCACATCGCCGGGGTCTGCGCATTGAGAACCTCGGGCCGGGTCAACGAAATCGTCACGACCGGCCCACTACGGTCCACTCGAATGCCGTCCTGCGCGGCGGCTGGCGCAGGCGCGTCCGGTTCCGGCACGCCGGCGCTCACACTGGACGCCCGCGCAGGCCAGGGGCGTGCAGCCCGGTCACGCCTTCTTGCGCCGGCGGGCACCACCGCGCTGCCGCAAAGTCACGCCGGACTCGGTCAACACGCGATGCACAAAACCGTACGAGCGTCCGGTCGCCGAGGCGAGTGCGCGGATGCTTTCGCCGCCGCTGTACCGCTTCACGAGATCCTTGGCGAGCGTCTGCCGCTCCGCCCCGACGATCCGGCGACCCTTTTCGGTGCTGGTGGTGGTGCCGGTGGCTGCCATGCTGATTCCTCACGTCCCTATTGAGCGGAGTTGGCGGTCCCATCTATTAGACCGCCTCGGACGATCATGCGCTAGATATCACTTAGAAGCCAACCGACACGCACGCCCGTGTCAAGTACCCGATAGCGTGGTGCGGCGTGACGGGTGAAGCCGGAGTCGGCCGGCGCTGGATAGATTCGAGTGAATGGCGAGCGCTCGTCGGCTGGCTTGCGCTGGTCGCCGCCGGACTCGTACTGACGCTATGGGCGGTCCGCTCCGGGGCACGGCTGGGCACTGCGAGTGCCCCCTTCCTCGGCCGGTACCGTCTGCAACTTTCGCCCCTGACCCTGCTCGCCCCGGCGGTCGCGGCCGGGGTGCTACTGCTGGCCCAGCGTGGCTGGTTCGATCGGGCGCGGTTCGGCCTGGTGCTCGGTGCCGGATACCTGGGCGGGCTCGGGTGGGCGCTGGCACTCGCCCTGGCCGACGGCGTCGCCGGGCTGACCCGGCCGCTGCTCAACCCGGACAACTACCAGTCCGATGTGGCGGGTGTGGCCGACGACCCGCTCGGGTACCTGCGCACCTTCACCAATCCGACGACCCCGCACTCACCCGCCGCGCGCGGCCACCCGCCCGGTCCGGTGCTGGCGCTGTGGGCGCTGCACCGGCTCGGTGTCACCGACCAGCTGGCGCTCGCGGTACTCGTCACCGCCGTCGGGGTCGCCACCATCCCGCTGGTACTGGTGGCGGTACACGGGGTCTGCGGGCCGGTACCCGCCCGCCGGTACGCACCGGTGCTGATCCTTGCGCCCTACGCGATCTGGGTTGCGGTCAGCACCGACGTCTTCGTCACCGTGCTCGGGGCGGGCATGGTGGCGGCCGGGGTGTGGGCGAGCGCGGCGAAGCGCCGGGGGCCACGGGCTGGCGCCTGGTCGGCACTGGCCGGCGTTGCGCTCGGTACCGCCGCCCTGTTCTCGTACGCCGCCGGCTGGCTGGGGCTGAGCCTGGTCTGCCTCTACTTCGCCCGCCGCCGGCCGTTCCTCAACCTGGCCACCGGGCTGGGTGCGCTGCTGCCGGTACTGGTCGCCGACCGGCTCGGCTTCGGGTACGTCAACGGACTGCTGCTTGCCCGCGACGACTTCGCGACCCGGGTGCAGCCGTACCGCTCGGTGCTGTGGTGGAGCCTGATCAGCCTGGTCGCCCTGCTGGTGGCGGCCGGCCCGCCGCTTTCGGCGAGCCTGCGCCGGGTGCGTACCACGCCGGGCTGGCCGTTCCTGGTCGGCGCGGGCTGCGCGGTGGTCTTCTCCATCCTCGCCGGCATCGCACGGGGCGGCGTGGAGCACGCCTGGCTCGCGTTCTTCCCCTGGCTGACGGTGGCCGCGGTGGCACCGCGCGAGCAGGGTGGGCCGCCGGTACCCGCGCCACTGCTGCTGACCGCCACCGGGGCGCTGACGGCGGTGGTGGTGGAGGCGGTGCTCGCCACGCCCTGGTGAGCCACACCAGCCGCCGCGCCTAGGCGAGCTCGACCAGCTCCAGCAGCTCGTCGCTCCAGATGTCCTCGACACCGTCGGGCAGCAGGATCGCCTTGTCCGGCTTGAGTGCCGCCACCGCGCCCGGGTCGTGGGTCACCAGCACGATCGCGCCCGGGTACCGGGCGATCGCGTCCAGCACCTGCTCCCGGCTGATCGGGTCGAGGTTGTTGGTCGGCTCGTCGAGCAGCAGCACATTGGCGCCCGAGCTGACCAGGGTGGCCAGTGCCAGCCGGGTCTTCTCCCCGCCGGAGAGCACCTGGGTCGGCTTGGTCACGTCGTCACCGGAGAACAGGAAGGCGCCGAGGATCCGGCGCAGCTCGCCGTCGGTCTGTTGCGGTGCCGCCGAACGCATCTGCTCCAGTACGCTCCGGTCCAGATCGAGCGTCTCGTGCTCCTGCGCGTAGTAGCCCAGCCGCAGCCCATGGCCCGGTGTCACCTCGCCGGTGTCCGGTTGCAGCAGCCCGCCGAGAATCCGCAGCAGCGTCGTCTTCCCGGCGCCGTTGAGGCCGAGGATCGCCACCCGCGAGCCGCGGTCCACCGCCAGGTCCACGTCACAGAAGACCTCCAGCGAGCCGTAGCTCTTGGACAACCCGGTGGCGGTCAGCGGGGTACGCCCGCACGGCGCCGGGGTCGGGAAGCGTACCTTCGCCGCCCGGTCCGAGGCCCGCTCCTCCTCCAGGCCGGCCAGCATCCGCTCCGCCCGCCGGGCCATGTTCTGCGCGGCGACCGCCTTGGTCGCCTTGGCCCGCATCTTGTCCGCCTGTGCCAGCAGGGCTCCGGCCTTCTTCTCGGCGTTGACCCGCTCCCGGTGCCGGCGCCGCTCATCGGTCTCCCGCTGCTGCAGGTACGCCTGCCAGCCGACGTTATAGCCGTCCACAATGGAGCGGTTGGCATCCAGGTACCAGACCTTGTTCACCACCGCGTCGAGCAGGCTGACATCGTGGGAGACGACGATCAGGCCGCCCTTGTGTCCACTGAGGAATGACCGGAGCCAGGCGATGGAGTCGGCGTCGAGGTGGTTGGTCGGCTCGTCGAGCAGCAGCGTACCGCCGCCGGTGGCGCTCGCGTCGCGGAACAGGATCCGGGCCAGTTCCACCCGGCGCCGCTGGCCGCCGGAGAGGGTACCCAGCGGCTGGCCCAGTACCCGGTCGGGCAACCCCAGGTTGTGGCAGATCCTTGCGGCCTCCGCTTCGGCGGCGTACCCGCCGAGCGCCGCGAACTGGTCCTCCAGCGCGCCGTACCGGCGTACCGTCGCGTCCCGGGCATCCTCGGCGAGCGCGACCTCCAGCTTCTTCATCTCCGAGAGCAGGGTGTCCAACCCGCGCGCGGACAGCACCCGGTCCCGCGCGGTGACGTCCAGGTCGCCGGTACGCGGGTCCTGCGGCAGGTAGCCGACCGACCCGCGCCGCTCGACGGTTCCGCCGTAGGGCAGCGCCTCGCCCGCCAGCACCTTCAGCGTGGTGGTCTTGCCGGCGCCGTTGCGGCCGACCAGCCCGATCCGGTCGCCGGGCTGTACCCGCAGCGTCGCCCCACTGAGCAGGATGCGAGCGCCGGCGCGCAGTTCCAGGCCGCTGGCGGTGATCATGTTATCGGGCTGCCCTCCAGATCGCGGGCAAGTGTACCGGCGCACTCCCAGGGCATGGCCAGTGGATTACCGCACAGCCGCGCATTGCGGACCGGGCGGGCAGGGTCAATCCGATCGACCGCCCTGCTGAGTGTCCGGCGGGTCGAGCAGCCGGATGCGTACCGCGCGGGCCTGGCGTACCGCCGCCTCCAGCACCGCCAGCCGCGGCTCCGGTACGTCGAGGAAGCGCGCCGAGCGCAGCGCGGTGACCGGCACCAGGCGCGGATCGGCCAGGGCCGCGTCGACCGCCCGCCGGTCGCCTCCGGTGACGACCGCGGTCAGCCCGGCCACGGCGGGCAGCAGTAC
>JAFMQQ010000594.1 GCA_017354595.1 Micromonosporaceae bacterium | reverse complement strand
CGCTGAACAAGCGCGGCCCGGGTCTGAACGCGGTGACCCAGCTGAACAGGGATGCGCTCGCGGAAGCCGCACACGACGACCAGTTGCGGGCCAAGGGGATCAGGCTCAGCCCGGCGATGGGTCTGCCGGTGCTGATGAAGGACCTCATCGACGTCAAGGGGATGTACACCTCGGCGGGCAATTTCTCGCTCCGCAACTCGTACCCGGCCGAAGATGCCGGCCTGGTGAAGAAGCTGCGCGCGGGCGGTCTGGTCATCCTCGGCAAGCTCGGCCTCTCCGAGTTCGCCAACTTCTTCGGCAGCCAGCCCTCCGGCTTCGCCAACCTCACCGGCCAGGTCATCAACGCCATCGATGCCGACCAGAACCCCAGCGGCTCCTCGTCGGGGAGTGGAGCCGCTGCCGCCGCATCGCTGGCCACGCTCGTGATCGGTACCGAGACCTCCGGGTCGATCATCTCGCCGTCCCAGACCCAGGGCATCGTGGGCCTGCGGCCGACCGTGGGGCTGGTGCCGGGGTACGGCATCGCGCCGATCTCGGCGTCGCAGGACACCGCCGGGCCGATGGTGCGTACCGTCAGCGACGCGGCCCTGCTGCTGCAGGTGATGTCGGGCTACGACCCGGAGAACGAGGCGTACTACCAAGGGATCTGGGGACCCGGCATCAACGACGCCGACATCATCCCACCGGTGCCGCACCAACTGCCCGACTACCTCTCCGCCCTCGACCTGAACTTCGTGCGGGGCAAGCGGATCGGATACAACGGAACGCTGACCGACGGCAGCCCGCTCAAGCTCGCCTACGACGCGCTGGTCGCCGCCGGCGCCATCATGGTGGAGCGCCCGGTGATCAGCCCGCCCGGCGTACCCGGCAGCATCCTGAACTGGGAGGCGCACCGGGACATCGACCACTATTACCAGCACCTGGGTCCGGACGCCCCGATCCACAGCCTCGGCCAGGAGATCGCGGTCAACCAGAGCGAGGAGCATGAGGCGCTGAAGTTCGGCGACGGTACCCACCAGGCCGCGTTCGCGCAGGACGCCGACCCGGACTCGACCGACGCCATCGCGTACCGCCACGATCTGCTGCTCGGCAAGCAGCTCTCGCACCAGGGGATCGACCGGATGATGGACAACGACACGCCGGATGATCCCAGTGACGACTTCATCGCGATCCTTGGCAGCGTCGCCAACGGGCCACGCGCCGGGTACCCGCAGATCACCGTCCCGATGGGATACAACACGACGACCCGCCGCACGGTGAGCGTGAGTGTCAACGGCAACGCGTACGACGAGCGCAACCTGCTCGGCGTCGCGTACGTCATCGAGCAGGCGACCAGGCTGCGCCAGATCCCAGGGATGGTGGATCCCAGCATGTACCGGTGCGCGCAGACCGTACCGGCGCAACCGTTCTCCGGTCGCGGCCACTGCAACCCGAGCTACGACCAGATCCTGTCCATGCTCGGCACCGCGCCGGCACCACTGCCCTTCTCGCTGGAGACCGAGACCGCGGCCAGCCTCCGGGACAAGCTGCTCGCCGGTGAGATCTCGGCCGTCGACCTGACCCGGGCCTACCTCTACCGGATCGCGCTGACCAACGCCGAAGGACCCGCCACCCAGGCGGTCCGCGACCTCAACCCGGATGTGTTGAAACAGGCCAAGGAGGCGGACAAGGTTCTGCAGAAGTACCGGGACGAGAAGGTCCACGGCGAGAAGGCACAGCCGCCGGGACCGCTGTTCGGGCTGCCGGTACTGCTCGACGATTCCTTCGACACCACCTCGATGCCGACCACCGGCGGTTCGATCGCGCTGCAGGACCTGCGGCCGGCGCGGGACTCCACGGTGGTCGCGCGGCTGAAGGCGGCGGGCGCGCTGATCCTTGGCAAGACGAACGTCAGCGAGCTGAACGGCGTCTTCTCCAGCAACATGCCCAAGGGGTACTCGTCGCTCGGCGGGCAGGTGCTGCTGCCGTCGGATACCGACAAGACCCCGGCCGGCTCCTCCGCCGGCTCCGCTGCCGCGACCGCGTCCGGCCTCGCGGCGCTGACCATCGGCATGGAGACCTCCACGGATACCGCGCAGCTGCTGGCTCCGGCGGACGCGGCCGGCATCGTAGGGCTCAAGCCGACGGTGGGTCTGGTCAGCCGGACCGGCGTGCTGCCGGTGGCGAAGTCACAGGACTCGCCCGGGCCGCTGACCCGGTCGGTGTACGACGCCGCGCTGACCCTCAATGCCTTGGTCGGTGCGGACGCGTCCGACCCGGCCAGTACCGCGCCGCCAGTGGCGGACTACACCGCGGGCCTGAGCCCGGGCGCGCTGGCCGGCAAGCGGATCGCGGTGATCGCCGGTACCGGTGGCCCGTACCCGGCGATGGTCGCCGCCCTCCAGGCGGCCGGCGCGACGGCAGTGGTGGTCACCATCGGTTCCGCCGGTGACACGCCCAGCATCGTGCCGGACGAGTTCAAGCGGGACCTGAACGCCTACCTGGGTGAGCCGGTCGCGAAGGGCAGCGCGGGCGCCGGCTCGCTCCAGGAGATCATCGACTACAACGACGCCAACCCCATCGAGGGCCTGAAGTACCAGCAGAACCAGCTGGTCGCCGATCAGGCCATCGACCTGAGCGACCCGGCCACGCTCGCCACATATACGGCGAACCTGAGCGCCGGCAAGGCGGCCAGCCAGGCATTGATCGACTCGGTACTCGGCAACGGCACCCCCGGTGACACGTCGGACGACTTCGACGCGGTGCTGGTACCCACCGGCAACGCCCTGATCAACGTCGCCGACCGGGCCGGGTACCCGGCCCTGACGATCCCGGCCGGCTACGGCACCGGGTCGGCCGGCCGCAACCCGATCGGCGTCACGCTGGTCGGCCGGGCGTACAGCGAGGCGACGCTGCTCGCCGACGGGTACGCGCTGGAACAGGCGACCCAGGTCCGCGCC
>JAFMQQ010000593.1 GCA_017354595.1 Micromonosporaceae bacterium | reverse complement strand
ACCTTAGGTGCCGACGGCACCCGTGCCTTGCCGTCGCAGACAATCTCCAACGGACCGAGAATCCCGAAGGACACCATGTCAACTCCTGTCAGATCATCAGTGGCACAGCACCGGATACCGGTACTAACCCCATGGGTTGTCGGCCGAACTGGGCTGCGGAGTCGGGCTGCCAGACGTGGCATCCACCGCCGGATGAACCCCGACATACGTGTTGTTCGATGAAGTCAGACCTGCCACCGCAGGCGCGGTGGCGATCGCAATCGCGGCGACCAGACCAGCGACGGCGGCGAGAGTCAGCTTGACCAGCGACATCCTTGCGCTCCATTCGAGCTTGTGGGCGTTGTGGTTTCACAAGCTCTGGCCGGCCGCCATCGACCCTCTATCGATGCGCTATTGAACCCGCTCAGCACCGGGCGGACCGGCCAGCCGGCCGCGCAACTGCCACACCCGCGGCCGCCAGTTGGCCACGCCGATCTCCCCCATCAAGCTCTCCACCTCATCCAGGTGCGCCCGCGCACCGGCGTCCTCACCCGCGATCAGCGCCAACTCCGCCAGACGCAGCAGGATCTGCCCGACACCCAGCCGATGACCCGTACGCCGCATCGTCTCCAGCGCCTCACCCATCGCCACCCGGGCCGGGTCGAGGTCCCCGCGGGCCAGGGCGACCTCGCCGATCCCGAGCAGCGCGTACGCAATACCGATCGGGTCCCGCATCTCGGTGGCCGCGCGCAGCACGGCCGTCGCCGCCGCCTCAGCCGCAGCCAGGTCTCCACGCTCGAGGTAGAGCTGCCCCAACCGGTGCTGCACCTGGGCCGCCACCCGCCGGGTACCCACCTTCTCGCAGATCCGCGACGCCTCGCGCAGCAGTCGCTCCGCCTCGTCGTGCCGGCCCGCATCCATCTGCATCTGCGCCAGACTGTTGAGCGAGTGTGCCTCCGCCTCAGCGTCGCCGACCCGCCGCAGGTCCACCAGCGCCGCAGCGAGGCGACGCGCCGCCGACTCGTTGCGCCCCTGCAACCGGTCGATGAAGGCGAGGTGGCGCAGCGCCAGGCCGCGCCCGTGCACGTCCCCCGCCGCCTCGAACCAGGCCAGCGCCGGCTCCAGGTCGCGCTGCGCGTCGTCCAGCCGCTGTTCGACCAGGGCCAGCGCGGCCCGGGAGTACCGCATCGCCGCCTCACCGCGCTCGTCGCCGGCGCGCCGCGCCGCCTCGGCGGCAATCTCGTGCGTCTCCCGCCAGTCGTCGCGGTCGGCCCGTGACTCGAAGAAGGTGACCGCGCTCATCGCGAGTTCCCAGCAGATGTCATGCTGCCCGAGCTGGCTGGCCAGGTACACCGCGGAGATGAGGTTGCCGCGTTCCCGCTCGAACCACTCAAACGGGTCGCGCACCGCCTCCTGCACCGCATCCTCCGGCAACACCCACGGTACGGCCGGCGAACGCAGCACCGTGAAGTCGCCGCCGTGCACGCGCCGGTGTGCGTGCCGCGCCAAGTGCAGCCAACCGCGGAGCATCCGCCGCTGTGCCTCGGCCCGCTCCGCCCAGGCGAGTTCCCCGGCCACCACTTCCTCCTGGACGAAGATGCGGATCAGCTCGTGCAGCCGGTACCGGGTCTGCCCGCTCGCGTTGATGCTCGCCTCCACGAGGCGGGCCTCCACCAACTCCTCCAGCAGGTCAGCGCCGAGGACGGCGTCCGCCGAGGCCAGCGGTCCGGCTACCCAACCGGCGAAGTCGGCCGCGCCGAGCGTGCCGAGCAGGAGCAGCAGACGCCGGGCCCGTACCGCAAGACCCCCGTACGACATCGAGATGTTCGTGCGGATGCCCACCCCGCCCAGGGTCAACTCGTCCAGGCGCTGGTGCTCGTCGCGCAGCCTGGTGACCATCCGGGCCACCGGCCAGTGGCGTCGCGTGGACAGCTTGGCGGCGGCGATCCACAACGCCAGCGGAAGGTGTCCGCACAGCTCGGCCAGCTGCGCCGCGGCCGAAAGCTCCGCCGCCACCCGCGCCTCGCCGATGACATCAGAGAGCAGGTCCAGGCTTGCCCGCGGCTCGAGCACCCCCAGGTCGATGTGGCGCGCACCGGGCAGCCCCGGCAACGGCCGCCGGCTGGTGACCAGCAACGCGCAGCCGGGGTCGCCTGGCAGCAGCGGCCGCACCTGGTCCGCGCCGGCCGCGTCATCGAGGACCACCAGGATGCGCTGCCCGGCCAGGCGGCTGCGGTACAGCGAGGAGAGCGCGGACAGGCCCGACGGGAGCAGGGCTGGCGGGACACCCAGCGCCACGAGGAACTCCTCCAGCACATCCTCCGGCGTCCGCGGCCGGGCCTCCGCACCGAGCAGCTGCGCGTAGAGCTGGCCATCGGGGAACTCGGCCTCTACCGCGTGGGCGACGCGCAGCGCGAGAGCCGTCTTGCCCACGCCGCCCGGACCACTCATCGCCACTGCCGCGACGCCCTCGACCCGGGCGGGCACAAGGTGCAGGCGGATCTGCTCCAGCACCTCGTCGCGGCCAACCACCCCCGCCGGCGCCCCCGGAACCTGCCGAGGCACCAACCGGTCCGGTGTCTTCGCCGGCGCCCGCAGATTTGGGTCATTGTTCAGGATGGCCAGCTCGAGCGAGCGCAGCTCCGCGCCCGGCTCCACACCGTACTCGTCAACCAGCGTCCGGTGCGCCGCGCGGTAGACCTCCAGCGCCTCGGCCTGCCGGCCGGACCGGTACAGCGCCGCCATCAGATATGCGTAAAGCTTCTCCCGCAACGGATAGTCCGCGGTCAGCTGGCGCAGCTCCCCGATCGCCAGCTGATGCCGGCCCAACTCCAGCTCCAGCTGGATGTACTCCTCGGTGACGACCAGGCGCTCCTCGTCCAGGCGTACCGCGGCGGCCCGCACCGTACGGCTGTCCACCCCCTCGGCGGCGCTGCCCCGCCACAGCGCGAGCCCCGCCGCA
>JAFMQQ010000592.1 GCA_017354595.1 Micromonosporaceae bacterium | reverse complement strand
CTCGGAGAAGAGCTACGTCCAGCTGAACGAGCACAACTGGTACACGTTCCTGGTCCATCCGGACGCGAACAAGACACAGATAAAGATCGCCATACAGGAGATCTTCAATGTCCGGGTACTGGCGGTGAACACGCAGAACCGCGAGGGAAAGCGCAAGCGGACCCGGACCGGCTGGGGCAAGCGGAAGGCCACCAAGCGCGCGCTGGTGAAGCTCGCGGATGGTGACCACATCGAGGCCTTCGGCGGGCCGGTGAGCTGAGGGGTAGTCCACAATGGCCATTCGCAAGTACAAGCCGACCACACCCGGCCGCCGGGGCGCCAGCGTCGCCGACTTCGCCGAGATCACCCGGTCGACGCCGGAGAAGTCGCTGCTCGCCCCGCTGCACAACCGGGGCGGACGCAACGCGCACGGCAAGGTGACCGCGCGGCATCAGGGCGGCGGGCACAAGCGCCAGTACCGGCTCATCGACTTCCGGCGGGTCGACAAGGATGGCGTACCGGCCAAGGTGGCGCACATCGAGTACGACCCCAACCGGACCGCCCGCATCGCGCTGCTGCACTTCGCCGACGGCGAGAAGCGGTACATCCTGGCGCCCAAGGACCTCAAGCAGGGCGACCGGGTTGAGTCGGGACCGGGCGCGGACATCCGGCCGGGCAGCAACCTTCCGCTGCGCAACATCCCGGTGGGTACCACCATCCACTGTGTAGAGTTGCGGCCGGGCGGTGGCGCCAAGCTGGCCCGGTCGGCCGGTGCCGGCATCCAGCTGCTCGGCCGGGAGGGCGAGTACGCAACCCTGCGCATGCCTTCCGGGGAGATCCGGCGGGTGCTCGTACAGTGCCGGGCAACTGTTGGCGAGATCGGCAACGCCGAGCAGTCCAACATCAACTGGGGCAAGGCCGGCCGGATGCGCTGGAAGGGCAAGCGGCCGAGCGTGCGCGGTGTCGCCATGAACCCAGTCGACCACCCGCACGGCGGTGGTGAGGGCAAGACCTCCGGCGGCCGGCACCCGGTGAACCCGAACGGCAAGCCGGAGGGGCGTACCCGCCGCAAGGGTCAGCCCAGTGACAAGTTGATCGTCCGGCGTCGCTACGCCAACCGGAAGCGGGGATAAGCGCTCATGCCACGCAGCCTGAAGAAGGGCCCGTTCGTCGACGACCATCTGCTGAAGAAGGTCGAGACGCACCAGTCGACGAACTCCAAGCAGGTCATCAAGACCTGGTCGCGGCGATCCACCATCATCCCCGACATGATCGGCCTGTACATCGCCGTGCACGACGGGCGCAAGCACGTGCCGATCCTGATCAACGAGTCGATGGTCGGCCACAAGCTCGGTGAGTTCGCGATGACCCGCACGTTCAAGGGTCACGAGAAGGACGACCGCAAGAGCCGGCGCAGGTAAAGGGTTTCGCCGGCGGGGTGGGTGGAGCCGGCGACAGGAGAGGGACGAATCTGATGCCAACCAGAACGGATGCGCCGGGCGCGCGGGCGATCGCGAAGTACGTACGCGTATCGCCGATGAAGGCACGCCGCGTGATCAACCTCGTCCGCGGCCTGCCCGCCAAGGAGGCGCTCACCGTGCTGCAGTTCGCCCAGCAGGCGGCGAGCGAGCCGGTATACAAGGTGCTCGCCTCGGCGATCGCGAACGCGGAGAACAACGAGCGGCTGGATCCCGACTCACTGCTGGTGAGTGAGGCCTATGTGGACGAAGGGCCGACCATCAAGCGGTACCGGCCGCGCGCGCAGGGCCGGGCGTACCGGATCCGCAAGCGGACCTGTCACATCACCATCGCCGTGGAGTCGGTACAGGCACCCTCGGCGCGGCCGCTGCGGCCGGGACGGCCGGTCGGGGCGCGCAAGGCGGCCCCGGAGGTAGCGGCGGAGGAGATCGAGGCTCCCGAGGTCGAGGCGCCGCGCGATGTCGAGGATGACGTGGCCGACGAGGACGCGACGGCTTCGGACACCGCGGTCACCGAGGAGCCGGCGCCGGCCAGGAAGGCCGCCAAGAAGGCGGCCGCGAAGAAGGCAACCGCAAGCAAGACCGCCGCGAGCAAGGCAACCGCGGACAGGGCCACCGCGGAGAAGGCAACCGCGAGCAAGGCCACGGCGAGCAGGACCACCGCGAAGAAGGCTGCGAAGAAGGCCACCAAGGCGGCCGAGGAGGAGACCGAGTAATGGGACAGAAGGTCCACCCGCACGGGTTCCGGCTCGGCATCTCGACCGACTGGAAGAGCCGCTGGTACGCCGACAAGTTCTACAAGGACTACATCGCGGAGGACGTAAAGATCCGCCGGATGATGGCCAGGGATCTGGAGCGCGCCGGTATCTCCAAAGTGGACATTGAGCGTACCCGGGACCGGGTGCGCATCGACATCCACACCGCCCGCCCCGGCATTGTCATCGGCCGCAAGGGGGCCGAGGCCGACCGCATCCGGGGCGACCTGGAGAAGCTGACCGGCAAGCAGGTTCAGCTCAACATCCTCGAGGTGAAGAGCCCCGAGTCCGACGCGCAACTGGTCGCGCAGGCCATCGCGGAGCAGTTGGCCAGCCGGGTGAGCTTCCGCCGGGCGATGCGCAAGTCGATGCAGTCGGCGATGAAGAACACGATCGTGAAGGGCATCCGGGTGCAGTGCGCGGGGCGGCTGGGCGGCGCCGAGATGTCGCGCAGCGAGTTCTACCGCGAGGGCCGGGTACCCCTGCACACCCTCCGGGCGAACATCGAGTACGGCTTCTTCGAGGCGCGTACCACCTTCGGCCGGATCGGCGTGAAGGTCTGGATCTACAAGGGCGACGCGGTACCAGGTCGCGAGGTGCAGCAGGAGGCCCCGTCGGGTCGCCCGCGCCGGGAGCGTGGCGAGCGGCCGGACCGGCCGCGGCGGCTGCGGTCGGGCTCGTCCGGTACCACCGCCACCAGTACCGAGGCGGGTCGGGCCAGTGCCGCCGCCC
>JAFMQQ010000591.1 GCA_017354595.1 Micromonosporaceae bacterium | reverse complement strand
CACACGCCGCAGTTGGAGGTGTCGCAACCCCAGTGGGTACCGGTCAGGCCGAGCTCGTCCCGCAGGAAATGCACCAGCAGCAGCCGGTTGCTCACCTCGCCGGTGTGATCGACCCCGTTTACATTCACGGTTATCTGCATGTCATTCGCTCCCTCGGGCACGCGCCGCGGCCTTGCGTAGGGCGCGGAGGGTGAGTTCGCCGGCGAGGTGCCGCTTGTAGTCCACCGGGCCGCGCTGGTCGGCGATCGGGTTGCAGTGCTGGGCGGCCAGCGCGCCCGCTCGGGCGAAGTTCTCCTCGGTCGCCGCGGTGCCGCGCAGCGCCGCCTCGGCTTCCGGTGCGTGGAAGTGCTCGGCGCCGACCGCGGTCAGCCCGATCCCCACATCGCGGATGGTCTCGCCATCCAGCCACAAGGCCGCGCCGGCCGCGGCGACCGCCCAGTCGCCCACCCGGCGTTCGACCTTCTGGTACGCGGACCCGCCACCCGGCCGTACCGGCACCCTGACCTCGACGAGCATCTCGCCCGCAGCGAGCGCCGTCTCGTACGGTCCGGTGTGGAACTCGCGTACCGGCACGGTCCGGCTTGTACCCCGCCCCTGAATCACAGCGGTGGCACCGACGGCCGCGAACGCGGCGGAGAGGTCTTCGGAGGGATCCGCCTGGCAGAGCGATCCGCCCACCGTGCCCCGATTGCGGACGATGGGGTCGGCGATGACGCGTTCCGCGTCGTGGAAGATCGGGTAGTGCTCGCCCACCACCGGCGAGGCGAGCAGGTCGGCGTGCCGGGTCATCGCGCCGATCGCCAGCTCGCTGCCGCCACCGCTATCACCACCGCTGTCGCCACCGCTATCGCCACCGGCGGCGGCGCCGGTGCCGGCCGGGGCGAGCCGGATGTAGCTCAGGTCGGTCAGGTCGTTGATGTCGATCAACGCCTCCGGACGGGCCAGCCGCAGCTTCATCATGGGGATCAGACTGTGGCCGCCGGCCACCAGTCGCGCCTCCGGCCCCCACCGGGCCAGCAGCTCCAGTGCGTGCTGGACACTGGAGGCGCGCTCGTACTCGAAGTGTGCCGGGACCTGCATCGCGCTTCGCCTTCGGTCGTCGGGTTATGAGCGCCATCATCGCCACCGGTGATCTCGACGGCCAGCAGCCGATAACCATTCGGTTAGCTGCGCTCACAGCTTCGGTCGTACGCCTTGGCGTTGCCGGGATGTTTTGAGACTGTTGCCGCATGACCCTCACGCAGCTCGGCGCGTTCGTGCTGGTCGCGCGGCTCGGGTCGGTCCGCGCGGCGGCCGACGTGCTCGGGGTCAGCGAGCCCGCGGTCTCCCGGGCGCTCGCCGCGCTGCGCCAGCATCTGGGCGACCAGTTGGTGATCCGCAACGGCAACGGCATGGAGCTCACCGAGGGTGGTAACCGCCTGTTCGGGATCGCATCACAGATGGTGGCGCTGGGCTCGGAGGCGGAGGCGGCGGTACGGATGGCGCACGGTGCGCCGCAGTCGGTACGCCTGCTGGTCACCAGCACCATCGCCGAGTTCATCGCCACGCCGCTGGTGGAGGCGTTCGGCCGGCGCTGGAAGGGGATGTTCGAGACCACGTCGGGTGTGGCGAGCGCCGCCGAGATGCGGGTACTGCTGCCGAACCGGCTCGCGGATGTGGCGCTCGGGCCGGAGATCGCCACCGACCCAACACTCGGGCTGGCCAGCGAACCGGTGCTCCGGTACCGGATGGTGGTGGTGGCGGCGCCCCGGCTGCGGCTGCATGGCACCCCGGGCCGCTGGCAGTGGCTGGTCGACCCGTCCGGTACCGATCCGGACAGCGACACCGGCCGGCTGCTGCGCGCGTACCGGGTACCCGAGGCGCGGATCCGGGTCTTCCCGAACCAGACGGCGGCCTGGGCGGCGGCGGCGGACGGGGCGGGCGTGGCGCCGGCGGTGGCCACGCTGATCGCCGGTCAGCTGCGCCGGGGCGAACTCGTGGAGACCGAACTGCGCGCGATCCACGGTTGCTGGTACGCCACCACGCTCGCCCCGGACCGCCGCTCCGACGGCGCCCGGTACCTGCGCAACTTTCTCGGTACCCCGGAGGCGATGCACCTGATGTGCGCACCGGGTACCGGCGTCCCACCGTCCCGCTTCCGCCCACCGGTGTACGTGACGATCTGGAGCTGACCCGCATCTGGCTCAAGTTGCCCACCCGGCCGATGGCAGGCGCCACCTCGGGGCGTCGTCAGCCCGGCGGTGGTCTTCGGGTGTTGCGGATTGGCCGTTGGTGCTTGTCTATCCATTGTGGTGGGATGAACTCTGGATGGCCGTCGGCGGCGATGCGGACCAGCCACTCTCCACTGTGGATAATGTGGTGGTGGAAGCTGCACAGCATGACGGCGTTATCCAGGCAGGTCCGTCCGCCGTCGAGCCAGCTGCAGATGTGGTGTCCGTGGCACCATTTGGGCGGCCGCTCGCATCCGGGGAAGGAACACCCGCCATCCCGGAGGGCGAGGGCCCGGCGGAGGGGACCGGTGAACAGCCGTCGTTCCCCCACGTCGAGGACCTGGCCCTGGCCGCCCAGGACGGCCGGCAGGATCTTCGAGTCGCAGCACATGCGGCGCACCGTCTCGGGGGCGAGGCGTTCGCCGGTGTCCAGAGTGCCGGCGGCCAGTCGCTGGCGTAGAGCGTCGTAGTTGAGGGTTACCACGACGCCCGGGCGGTCGCCACCGCTCTCGGGCAGGGATTCTGTGTCCAGGGCGAGCTGGCAGATGTCGCGCAGGGCGTCGGCACGGCGTTGGTCGGGGCTGCGGTCGTCCAGCGTTCCGGCGGGCCGGCAGAGCGGATCGAGCGCGGCGGCGATCACGGCGGCGGCGTGCTGGTCGAGCAGTCCCCGCAGCCGTACCCCACCGGCACCCTCGGGTGACATGGTGAAGTATCGCCGGCGCAGGGCGCGCTGCT
>JAFMQQ010000590.1 GCA_017354595.1 Micromonosporaceae bacterium | reverse complement strand
CGGGGCCGTCGTCGCCGGCCGCCTCGCCGAAGCTGGCGCAGTAGGTCTCCGGGCAGCGCCACCGGCGGCCCAGTACCGGCGCCGGGGCGGCCGGGCCGGGACCGAGCATCTTCGCCACCAGGTTGATCGTGTTTCCGGACGCGGCCGGCGCGTAGGTGAGGCCCGGGTACCCGGAAGCCTGCCGGCTGATCAGAGGCAGTCCGGTCAGCGCGGCCACCTCGCGGGCGCGGGCCGCGGCCGGGGGGCCGTCGTTCGGTACGATCTCGATCTGCCCGTCATCCGACCAGCGGCGGATCACGATCTTCTCGTTGGCGGTCAGGTCGATGTCGGAGAGCAGCGCGCGGTCGGCCACGGCGTAGACCGAGATGCCGTCGTCGCACAGGTGCCGGCCGACCGCGTCCACGATCAGACCGAGGCGCAGCAGGTAGGCCGGGCGGCCGCCGTCAAGGTCGGCGAGGCGCATCACCTCGCCGAGGTCGACCACCGCACCGGTCCCGGTCGGATCTGTGCTCAGCTTCTTCTCGATCGTGTCCAGCACATGGCTGATGCCGAGCCGCACCTCGCCCCCTTGCTTCGTCCCGGCTTTCACGGGTGCCCGCATTATTACCCGTTCCCCGCAGCCCAGGAAAGTGATCAGTTGATCAGTCGCCGCCGTCGTCCCCGGGGCCATCGCCCGGCAGCTCCGCTCTGGGCAGCGGCCGTGCCGGCGGGTTCATGTATGGCGGCGTGACATGCGGCGGCGGCGGTGGGTTGATGTACGTGGGTGGCACCGGCTGCGGCGGCCCCTGGGGGGGCAGCTCGAAGCTCATCGTGCGCGGCCGGGTACTCGCCTTGCCGGCGCCGTACAGCAGGCCCCAGATCGCGACCGCGGTCGCCAGGTTCACGCCGGCCGTGCCCAGCCGCTCCCGCAGCACGTACGGGGTGTTCATCGGAACCAGTGCCACGGCGGCGGCGAGCAGGAACATGATCCAGTTGAAGAACCAGAGCGGCCGGGGCGCGAACTCCACCAGCAGGTGCAGCAGCGCGGTGACCACCAGGGCGCTGAACGCCGCGTAGAAGACGTACCGGAACCAGCTGGAGCCGGCGATCACGGGTGCCGGCGGGATGACCGGTATGCCGAGGACCCCGCGCACGAAGAGCATCGCCACCGTAGCCGCCAGGGCGGCCACGAAGGCCGCGGCGGCGCCACTGACCCACAGCCGGAACGTGTCCACCGGGTATCGCGGTGTCCTGGTACCTGCCTCGTTCGGGCTCACGGTACCTCTTTACCCGCGAATCGGACCTTAAGTGCGGATCACCAGAGGGACTTCCGGCCGGTACGCAGCGCGTACCCGCACTACACGCGCGCAATTCGCGGCGCTGGCGCGCCGTATCTTTGCAGGCATGGGCGAGTCTGGTACGGGCGAGGAGCACTACTGGTACGCGGCGGAGAAGAAGGCCCTCCTGGGGCGGCTGCGGCGGATCGAGGGGCAGGTGCGCGGCGTGCACCGGATGGTGGAGGACGACACCTACTGCATCGAGATCCTGACCCAGATCTCGGCCGCGACCCGCGCCCTGCAGGCGGTCGCGATCGGCCTGCTGGAGGGGCACCTGGGGCACTGCGTCGCGGACGCGGCCCGGGACGGTGGCGACCCGACCGCGAAGGTCAAAGAGGCGACCGAGGCGATCGCCCGGCTGGTCCGGTCCTGACTGTCCACAATGGACGCTTTCTGGGTTCCGGGCCGCTGGCGCCGGTGGGCGCTCGGGCTGGTCGCGCTGGCTGCCCTGGCGGCCGGGCTGGTAGTCGTGCTGCGTACGCCGGTACCCGCCGCATCCGGACCGCCGACCGCCGCCGGCTCCGGTGAGGCCGCGCCGCACACCCACCTGCCGATGGCCGGCATGGCCGCCATGGACGGTGCCACGGTACCGGTCGGCGGTACCGGCCCGAGCGCCGGCGGGTACAGCCTCGTCCCGACCCGGAGCGTGGTGCAGCCCGGCCGGGCGGAGAACTTCAGCTTCCAGATCCGGGGCGCGGACGGCCGCCCGGTGACCCGCTTCGCGGTGGTACACGACCAACTCATGCACCTGATCCTGGTGCGCCGGGACCTGACCGGCTTCCAGCACCTGCATCCGGCGATGGCGCCCGACGGTACCTGGTCGGTGCCGCTCACCCTGCCCTCGCCCGGGCAGTACCGGGCGTACGCGGACTTCACCCTGGTCGCGCCGGGCGGCACCCTGGACGCCCTGGTGCTCGGCGTCGACCTGACCGCACCCGCCGGCCCCGGCCCGGGCGGCGCCGGAGCCCGGGGAACCAGCCCACTCCCGCCACCGGCCGTAGTGTCCACAGTGGACGGACTAACGGTCCGGTACGAAGGGACACCCGCCATCGGCGTGGTGCAGCCGCTGCTGTTCGCGGTGTACCGCGCCGGCGCGCCGGTCACCCCCCAGCCCTACCTCGGCGCGTACGGGCACCTGGTGGTGTTGCGCCAGGCGGACCTCGGGTACCTGCACATCCACCCGGAGCCCGCGCTGGTCGACGGCAGGGTGAAGTTCTGGCTGGCGCTACCCGGCCCTGGCAGCTACCGGATGTATGCCCAGTTGCGGGTCGCGGGCGTGGTACACACCGCCGAGTTCACCCTCGCCGTGCGCTAGTGGTCCGTCGCCGGATATCGCAGACGGACCACTAGCTCGCGGTGGGCGAGGGCGCGGCCGGCTGCGGCTGCGCGGGCTGCGGCTGTACCGGGTACGGGTAGGGCGCACCGGGCTGGGGCGGGTAGACCCGGTACCGGCGCGGGAGCGGGCCGGGGCCACCTCGTTGGTTGAACCAGCCGGCACCGCCGTGCCGGTGGTTGCCGATGGCGATCAGGGCGATGGCGGTGGTACCGGCGCCGAGCATCGCACCGATCAGCAGCCCGGCCAGTCCGACGGCGAGCAGTTCCCAGCCGCGCCGGCGCGGGCGCCCACCCCAC
>JAFMQQ010000589.1 GCA_017354595.1 Micromonosporaceae bacterium | reverse complement strand
GTGGCGGACAAGGACATCGGTACCGTCGACCGGCTCTTCGGACCGCTGGTCGCAGTCTCGCTGCTCACCCCGGCCCTCATCGGCGGCCTGCTGTCGATGTCCTGGCAGGGCGCGCTGATCGCCTTCTTCTGGGGCAGCCTGGTCCGCGTCGCGCTGCTGCACCACGTCACCTGGGCCATCAACTCGGTCTGCCACGTGGTCGGCGACCGTCCATTCCAGACTCACGAGGGCGACAAGGCGGCGAACTTCTGGCCGCTGGCGATCATCTCCTTCGGCGAGAACTGGCACAACCTGCACCATGCGGATCCGACCTGCGCCCGGCACGGTGCGCTGCGCGGCCAGCTCGACCCGTCCGCCCGGGTGATCTGGGCCTTCGAGAAGGTCGGCTGGGCCCACGACGTGCGCTGGCCCAGACCAGAACGCCTGGACAAGCTGCTGGGCCGGGCGCCCGAAGCATCGCCGCCGGCCAATAAGGCCGCGCCGGACGTGTTGGCGCCTGACACGATATCCGGGTGAGCGACAGCCCCACAGCTAAGCCGAACTCCCGGGTACGGATGTCCGCCGCGCAGCGGCGGGAACAGTTGATCGCCATCGGCCGGCAACTGTTCGCCGAACGCGGCTTCGATGCCACCTCGATCGAGGAGATAGCCTCCCGCGCCCGGGTCTCCAAACCCGTCGTGTACGAGCACTTCGGCGGCAAGGAGGGCCTGTACGCGGTCGTGGTGGACCGGGAGGTACGGGCGCTGCTGGACCGGCTGTCCACCGCGCTGACCGGCGGCCACCCGCACGAGCTGCTCGCCCAGGCGGCGATCGCGCTGCTGGACTACATCGAGGAGGAGACCGACGGTTTCCGGGTGCTGGTACGCGAGTCACCCGGCATGTCGGCGACCGGGAGCTTCTCCAGCGTCCTCAACGATGTGGCCCACCAGGTCGAGCACATCCTGGGCGCCGAGTTCAAGCGGCGGTCGTACGATCCGCGGCTGGCGGAGCTGTACTCGCAGGCGCTGGTGGGCATGGTGGCGTTGACCGGCCGGTGGTGGCTCGAGGTACGCAAGCCGCGCAAGGAGACCGTCGCCGCGCACCTGGTGAACCTGGCCTGGAACGGCCTGTCGCACCTGGAACCGAGGCCGGCGCTACTGGTGGCGCGCAAGGGGCATTGACACCCCGCCGTGCCGGTACTCCTCCTCCTGCTCGGCGACGTGCCGGGGGGCCACCCGGCCGTAGAGTCCGGCGGTGAGCATCACCAGCCCGATGACGAACGAGACGACACAGGTCGCCACGGTGAAGTTGAGGAAGTCCGCGCTGGTGCGTAGCACGGCGAGCATCACCAGGCCGGCGAGCAGGAAGACCAGGCCGCCGAAGAAGTGCACGAAGTGGGCGAGGTTGCGCCCGTACAGCGTGGCGAGGATGACCAATACACCGACCACAATGGACAGAATCGAGAAGGCCATATTGGTACGCAGGCCCAGTGCGTAGGTGTGGCCGCGCCCCAACAGGCCGGTACCACCCGACCGGGTCACCCCGACGATCCCGAAGACCAGCACGTACACGCCGGCGAGCCCGGCCAGGGTGCGGTGTATCCGCCGGAAGCGGTGGTTTATCGGGAAGTGGTTGAGCGGAAGGTGGGCCATACCGCCATTCTCAGGCGGCCGCCACGCCCTCGCGACCGGAATGCACCTTTCCGTACAGCCCGGCGGCGAGAAGCACCGTGCCGAGTACGAACGAGACGATGCAGTTGACCACCGAGAAGCCGAGGAAGTTCAGGTCGGTACGCACCACGAGCAGCATCAGCGCGCCGGCAGCGAGAAAGACCACACTGGCGATCAGGTTTACCGTGCGATCCACGTTCCGCCCGATCAGCGCGGCGATCAGGAGGACCGCTCCGGCGGCCACCGAGAGCGCGGCGAAGCCGGGGTTGGTACGCAGGCCGAGCACCCACTCCAGGTGCTCCCGGGAGAATGCCGGCGTGCCCTTGGTGCGCAGGTACCCGGTGATGCCGAAAGACCAGAACGTAGAGGCCGATGAGCGCGGCGAGCACCCGGTACAGCGGCCGCAGTGGATGGTTGACGGGCAGTTCGTTCACGAAGGGGACGGTAGCTCAAGCGATCCGGGCGCCCGGCACCGGCCCGACCACTGGCAGCGCGGTACGGCAGGTGCCGCTGCCGGCGAGCGCCTCGGCGACCGCGGCCGCGTGCGGCGCGTCCCGGGTGAGGAAGGCGCAGGTCGGTCCGGAGCCGCACACCAGGCCGGCGAACGCGCCCGCGGCGTGGCCGGCGGCCAGCGTGTCGCGCAGGGCCGGTCGGATCGCCACCGCGGCGGCCTCCAGGTCGTTGCCGAGGCATCCGGCGAGCACCTCGGGGTCCCGCTGGCGCAGCGCGGCGAGCAGATCGTCGGGCACACCGAGCGGGCTGGCCGCCGCGGCGTCCTCGCGCAGCCGGTCGAGCCGGGCGTACACCTCGGGGGTGGACAGGCCGCCATCGGCCAGGGCGAGCACCCAGTGCCAGGAGTTGCCCCGGGCGAGGACCGGGCTCACGCTCTCCCCCCGGCCGGTACCCAGGGCGGTGCCGCCGAGGACCAGGAACGGTACGTCCGAGCCGAGCGTCGCGGCGAGCTGGGCCAGTTCGTCCCGGCTCAGGCCGGTACCCCAGAGCGCGTCGCAGGCGACCAGGGTCGCGGCCGCGTCCGCGCTGCCGCCGGCGAGCCCGGCCGCGAGCGGGATCTGCTTGCGCAGGTGCAGCCTTGCGTGTGCGGCCACTCCGGCGTGCTCGGCCAGCGCGCGGGCGGCGCGCAACGCCAGGTTGGAGTCGTCCAGCGGCAGCGCTCCGGCGCCCTCCCCCTCCATCGTCAGGGTGAGTTGGTCCCCCCGCCGTGCGGTCACCTCGTCGTAGAGGGACAGGGCGTGGTACACGGTGGTCAGCTCGTGGTACCCGTCCGGGCGGACCGGGCCGACGCCG
>JAFMQQ010000588.1 GCA_017354595.1 Micromonosporaceae bacterium | reverse complement strand
TGATGTGTATTAGAGACAGGATGCGGCCGGCCGGTGGGATCGGGTCGGGTCAGGCGCCGGCCGCGTCCAACCGGGCCAGCTGATCCGGGTCCAGCTTGAGCTCCAGCGCGGGTATCGCCGCCTGGTACTGCTCGAAGGTGCGCGGGCCGATCAGCGGTACCAGCGCCGGCTCCTGCTGGTGCAACAGCCAGGCCAGCACCACCTGGTTGGGTGTCGCGCCCAGCTCGCCAGCCAGCTCGGCCACGGCCGCCAGCCGTGCCTTGGCGTCCGGGCCCTGGTACGGTTCCATCGCCCAGTGCCCCACCCACTTCGCCGGATCGTCGTAGATCCCCTTCAGGATCGGCGAGTACGCGACCACGGTCAGGTCCGGGTGTGCCCGGAGGTAGTCCAGCTGCTCATCGTCCACTATGGACGCATTGGCCAGGCCGGCGCGGCGGCGCAGGTACGAGTGCTGCTGCTGCAGCGCCACCGGCGCCACCCAGCCGTACCGGTCGCAGAGCTGGCGGATCCGCTCCAGCCGCCAGGTGCGCACGTTCGACCAGCCGATGTACCGAGCCTTGCCGGCCCGGACGATGCCGGTCAGCGCCTCCAGGGTCTCCTCCAGCGGGGTGGCCCGGTCGTCCACGTGCACGTAGTAGAGGTCAACATGGTCGGTACCCAGCCGGCGCAGGCTCTCGTCGATGCCCCGGCGCAGCGTCTGTGCCGCCGCGCCCTCGTACCGGACCCGGCCCCAGTCCACCCGGCCCTGCGCATCGAAGGCCGGCTCCTCGACCATGCCGCCCACCTTGGTGGCCAGGAATACCCGGTCCCGCCGGCCACCGCCCTGGGCGAACCAGCGCCCCAGCAACTGCTCGCTCTCGTGGCCGGTATCCCCCTCCCGGTACCACCAGGCGTAGCAGTTGGCGGTGTCCAGGAATGCGCCGCCGGAGTCGAGGTAGTGGTCGAGCATCCGGTACGAGGTCGCCTCGTCGGTGGTGGTACCCATCTGCATGCAGCCCAGTGCGAGCTGGCTGACCTGCTCGCCGGTCCGGCCCAGTTCCATCGTTCTCATGGATGCGACGCTAGAGATTCGAGTGCTCTCGAAGTCAAGCAATGCAACAACGGGCCACCCGGCGGCGTATGTGGTGGCAAGAGAACCGGCGAGCGGGCGTGAGGAGTGGTCAGTCTTGACAGCCCCGATCTTCGAGCAGTTCGTTCGGGAGAGCCTGCCGGCGCTGATGCGGCACGGGTACGCGCTGACCGGCGACACCCACCTGGCCGAGGACCTGGTCCAGGACACGCTGGTACGGCTGGCCGGCGTGTGGCGGCGGGTCGACCGGGAGGGCAACCCGCTGGCGTACGCCCGGATGGTGATGTTCCGCATCTACCTCAGTCGCTGGCGTAGCCTTCGCCGCCGGCCGGCGGCACAGCAGCTGGTCGAGCTGCCGGCGCCGGGTGACCCGTACGCGGGTGTCGACGACCGGGAGGCGCTGCGCCGTGGCCTGATGGCGTTACCCCGGTTGCAACGGGCCGTGCTGGTGCTCGGCTACCTCGACGACATGGGGGATGAACAGATCGCAGCCCTGCTGGACCGCCGGCCGGCCACCATCCGGTCGTTGCGCTTCCGCGCCCTGCAGGCGCTGCGCGGGCGGTTCTTAACCGCGGACGGCCGCAATAGAGTCCACAGTGGAGGCAGGAGTGGAGGCAGGAATGGGGGAGAACCATGACGCGAATTGAAGACCTGCTACGCGAGGAGTTCGTCGGCGCGGATGTGCCGGTGCCCGGCCACGACGCGATGCTCGCCCGGGTCAAGCGGACCCACCGGCGGCGGGTGGTGGGTGCCACCGCGGGCGGGGGAGCTCTGCTCGCCGGTGTGGCCGTGGCGGCGTACGCGGCGCTACCCGCCATCCTTCCCGGCACCGGCCTTCCCGGCGCCGGCGGTGTACCGGCCGGCGGCAGCGTACCCGCCCGGCAATCCTCGCACGAGCTGATCAACACGATCTTCACCGACACCCGGCACGGGTACGCCGTACAGCAGCGGTGCTCGATGGACCAGATCACCGCCGTACCCGTCGGGGCGCCGACGCCCGACATCCACCAGCAGTGTTTCTCGGTACTGTTCGCCACCGCCGACGGGGGGCACACCTGGAAGCAACGCCCCACGCTGCCGGCGGACCCGGCCACCAAGGATGCGGGCGTCAACCTGGTGCCGGGGCATTCGCTGATGTTCTGGGTGGACGACGAAGGCCACCTGGCGCTGGGGAGCTGGAACCGGCGGTACTGGACGAGCGCGGACGGCGGGCTCACCTGGCGGGAGTCCGCGACGCTGCGCGACATCGGACCCGCCGGCTCGCTGGCCACCTTCGACCCGCACAACCGGCTCACCTTCCTCGCCACGCAGCCGCCGGGTGGCCTACCGGCGAAGGATGAACGGCGGCTGGTGGTACCGGCGACCGACGGCAGCTTCTGGGCGGCGTGCCCCACCGGCGGGTGTGTGAACGTGACCCGAGACCACGGCGCGACCTGGCGGGAGTCCACAGTGGACCGATCGCCCCAGGTGGACTGGGTGGACTGGGTGGCGACCTACGACGGCCGGACGGTGTACGCCTCGGTGCGCAGCAACGGGGTATCGCGGCTGTACCGCTCCACCGACGGTGGCATCACCTGGTCGACGGTGCTCAGCCTGCCGAAGCCCAGCTCGTCCGGTCTGGTGCTGCCCAACGGTGATCTGCTCACCGTGGAGGCGAGCGAGCAGAGCACCGTGTACCGGCTCAAGGCGGGTGCGTCCACATTGGACAGGCCGGCCGGCGCGCCGGCCGGCCTGTACCTGATCTACCTGACCGGTGGAGTCGTCGTCGGGGCGCAGGGGTGGGGCCCGGACGCGGAGGATCCCGGTCCGGCGGTCAAAGTCTCGACCGACAGCGGCGTGACATGGACCGCCATCCCGGCCCCGACCGGCTGACAGCGCCGGGGGCCGGTAACGCCGGGGGGGGG
>JAFMQQ010000119.1 GCA_017354595.1 Micromonosporaceae bacterium | reverse complement strand
CGGCCGGCTCCGGCTCGGCGGCGACCCGGCCGGTACCGACGATCCGGGCCAGCAGCTCGACGGATTCGGCATGGTCGAACGGGTGCAGTTCCACCGGCGGCGCGGTACCGAGCCCGGCCAGCGGTGCCCGGCTGGTCAGCAGCACACCGCAGCCGCCACCGCCGGGTACCAGCTGCCGTATGTGGCCGGGGCCGGTCACGTTGTCCAGCACCAGCAACACCCGCCGGTCGGCCAGCAGCGAGCGCAGCAGCGCGGCCCGCGGTTGCAGCGTCGGCGGTACCGCGTCGGGCGGCAGGCCCAGGCTGCTGAGCACCTGGCCGAGCGCATCGATCGGCTCCACCGCCCCGGCCGGGCCCGCCGCGCCGGCCGTGGCACCGGCCAGATCGAGGTAGATCTGGCCGTCCGGGTACCGGTCCCGCAGGGTGTGTGCGGCGTGTACCGCCAGCGCGCTCTTGCCGATGCCGGGCTCCCCGGTGATCACCACGATCTGCGGGTACCGGTGCCGGGTCGGGTAGAGCGCCGCGGTGATCGCCTTCAGCGCCTCGGTACGCCCGACGAAGTCCGGCACGTCCGGCGGCAGCTGCGCCGGTATCACCCGGCCGGCCGGCGGCTGCGCCGCCCGCGGTTGCGGTACCGGCGCCCGGCGCAGGATGCTCAGCTCCAGCTCGCGCAGCTGTTGCCCCGGCTCGATACCCAGCTCCTCGGCGAGCGCCTGGCGCACCCGCCGGCAGTGCGCCAGCGCGTCCGCCGCCCGGCCGGCGCCGTACAGCGCCGCCCCCAGCGCGTACTGCAGTTGCTCGTCGAACGGGTGGTCGGCGACCAGGGCGGTCAGTTCGGGTACCAGCTGGCCGTACCGGCCCAGCGCCAGATCGGCCTGTATCCGTCCGATGTGGACGGTGTGCCTGCGCTGCCCGAGCCGGTCCACCTCCGCGGCCACCAGCGGTGTCGCCGGCACATCCGGGTACGGTTGCCCGGCGCTGAGCTTCAGCGCGGCGGCGAGCGTGGCGCGCGCCTGGCCGAACTCGGCCGCTGCCAGGGCTTGCAGCCCGGCCGTGGCGAGCCGCTCGAACTCGTGCACATCCAGTTCGCCCGGCGCGACGGCCAGCCGGTACCCGTGCGCGGTCCAGGTCAGCGCGCCGGCCGGCAGCCGGATCCGCAGCCGGGAGACGTACCACTGCAGGACGTTGCGGGCGGTGCGCGGCGCGGAGTCGGCCCACAGCTGGTACGCCAGTTCGTCGACGGAGACCGTCGCGTTGGCCCGCACCAGCAGCACCGCCAGCAGGCTGCGCTGCTTGGCGGCGGCCAGCCGGTGCCGGCCGGACTGGTCGACCAGTGCCAGCCCGCCGAATGCCGCGTACCGCACGGCCTGAGGCTACCGCCCGGGCCAAACCAGGCCGACCTGGGCGCAGCGGTGCCATCAGCGTCCACTGTGGATGCGTGCCGGCCGGCACCGGTCAGCCCGGTCGGGGTTCGTCCTCGCGGCCGTGTTCGTAGGCTTCGGCTGCCTCCATGGCGCGGTGCGCGGCCCGGGCGGCGGCCCGCAGCTGGCTGCGCAGCGGGCGGCCCCGGACGTACCTGACGACCGTGTTCGCGACGGTGTATGTCGTCAACAGGGTGAGCGTGACTATCGCCGGGAGACCTGCGACCAGGGGGATCGCCAGCAGCAGCGGCGGCCTGATCGCGATCTCGTACTTGGTGACCGGTTGCCCGGTGCGCAGCTGGAAGCCCACCAGCGCCGCCAGGTAGACGAAGTCCCCGCCGTAGAGCAGGAGGGTGGTCTGCAGGCCGGCGCTGCCGGCCGGCGCGGGCGCGGCGACGGCGGCCACGACGTTGCGCAGCCCGAGTGAGAAGAGCAGGATCCCGATGATCATCGGTAGGTGGAGCAGGATGTACGCGTCCCGGGCGAGGGCGACCTGCTTGCCGCCCTTCGCCCGGCGCAGCGCGTGTTCGCCGCCGATCATGCGGGTGTCGAAGTACGCGACCGCCATCGCGGCGACGATCGCGACGCTCAGCGCTCCGGTACCGATGAGGGGCGCGCTGGGTGGCAGCGACTGGGCCAGGTGATGCGCCCGCCCCAGCGCGATGATCGGCTCGCCGAGGGCGATCAGGATGATCTGGCCGAACCTGTCCGCCCAGTGGCGGACCGAGATCCGCTCCAGCTCCGGGAAGCTGAGGAAGATCAGAGCGCCGTACGCGACCACGACGGCCAGCCCGAGCAGCGTCCAGTGGATCAGGAAGATGTGGCTGGGCAGGATGCGCGGCAGGCCGGCGGCCGCGAACAGCAGGGCCGAGTTGACGATCGTGGGACCAACGACGACCAGCGCCCTGGGGCGTGGATGTGGCTCTCTGCGGACCCGGTCCCAGAGCAGCAGCGCCTGCGCCGCCCGTACCACCGTGTAGCAGGCGGCGAAGAGGAAGTCGGCCCGGTGTGGCCGGGGACCGTTGGCGTTGGGGATGTCCAGCGCGGCGAGGAAGGTGGCCCCGACACTGATCAGGGTGGCGAAGGGCATCGGGCCCTCGTCCCCGCGCACGATGTTGCCCAGCGAGACAAAGCTGATCCACAGGTGCCACAGCAGTAGGACCAGCAACAAGGTGCCGACCCGGTCGTCCAGGTCACTGGTCGTCGTCAGGGTCACGTTGACGAAGGCGTACGCGAAGACGAGGTCGTAGAAGAGTTCGGGCCAGGTGACCTTGGCCCCGGGGGCCACCGGTGACAGCTTCCGGGTGGTGGACCGCCCGTTCCTGACGGCCGGCCGGCTCATCCCCGGTGCCCCCGGCCGGGTACGTTCGCTCCCGTCGGGTCGGCCGGCTGGTCCGCCTCGGCGGCCTGCACGGCCCGCTCGTGCGCCTCGGCCGCCGCCTCCACCCGGCGCTCCCGCTGCCGGGTCACGGCCCTGCTCCGCATCCGTTGCGGGATGGTGGAGACGGTCCGCAGGGTGGTGATGCCCACCATGTAGACCGCGAGCAGGAACACCGCGTACATCGCCGGCAGCAACGCGACCGCGGGGATAGCCAGCAGCAGCGGCGGCCTGACCGCGACCTCCAGCCAGCCGAGGCGTTGCCCGGTGCGACGCTGGAAGCCCAGCGACGCCACGCCGTAGAGGAACACACCGCCGTAGAGCAGGGAGACGCTGTCCAGGCTCGGATGACCGGCGGCCGGTGTAACCGGATTCCGGATGTCCGTGTACACCTGGTCGAGCCCGAGGGAGAAGAGCAGGATTCCGATGATCATCGGTAGGTGGAGCAGGATGTACGCGTCCCGGGCCAGCGCCGTCTGCCGCGACCCGTGCGTTGCCCGCAGCGCGTGTTCGCCATCGGCCATGTGGTGGTCGAAGTAGTTGAATGCGATCGCGGAGATGACACTCAGACCGAAGGCTGCTCCGGCCAGCAGCGGCCAGGTCAGTACCAGGTTCTCCGACGGTTCTCGCGCGGTTCCCACCGCGATCACCGACTCGCCGAGGGCGATCAGGATGATCTGGGCGTACCGGTCGGTCCAGTGCCGGGTCGCGATCCGCCCCAGTTCATGGAAGGCGAAGATCGTACCGGCGGTGTACGCGACCACGACGGCCAGCGCCAGCAGCACCACCCGTGCCGGGAACAGGTGGCTGGTCAGGACGTACGGTACGGTCGCGGCGGCCAGCAGCAGGATCGCGCTGGCCGCTGGTGGGCCGATCACCACCCGCCAGCGGGGCCGGAGTCCTGGCACGCGCCGTACCCGCTCCCAGAAGACCAGCACCCACAGCGCTCGAACCACGATGAAGCAGCAGGCGAAGACGTAGTCCGACGGGTGTGCGTGGTGGCCGTCCGCGTACGGCAGGACCAGCGCCGCGATGAAGGTGGCCCCGACGGCGATCAGGCAGGCGAAGGGCATGACGCCCTCGTCCCCCCGGGCGAAGTTGCCCAGCGTGGTGAAGGTGGTCCAGAGGAACCACAGCAGCGAGACCAGCAGCAGTGCCCGCAGCAGGGACCCCGGGCTGCGCTCGGCGGTCAGGGTCACCCTGATGAAGGCGAACGCGAAGACGAGGTCGTAGAACAGCTCGAGCCAGGTCACCCGGGCACCGGGTGCGACCGGTTCCAGCTTGGGCCGCGTCCACCGTGCGCTGCCGCTGCTCACCGAGTCGAGTGTCGCACCCGGTTCGTAGGTAATTGCGCGATTCCCTGCTCTTGGGTCCGACCGAATGTCGGGGCCAGCGGGTCCCGGCGGCGACCACCCGTCAGGCCCCCGGAGTATCCGATCCGTGGTCGCCTTCCCGGCCGTGCTCGTACGCCTCGGCCGCCTCAACGGCGCGGTGCGCCGCCCGGACCACGGCGCGCAGCCGGGTGCGCGACACGCCGGTCCGGAGATACTTCAGGATGCTGGTCGCGACGACGAGGGCCGCGAGCATGGCGACCAGGACGATCGCCGGGAGCACCAGGCCCAACGCAATCATCGGCAGTAGCGGTAGCCTCGACCCGACCTCGATCACGCGAGCGGTTTGCCCGGTGCGGAGCTGGAACCCCATCAGCGCCATGAGGTAGACGAAGAGTCCGCCGTAGAGCAGCGAGGTATTCACCAGGCCGGCGGCGACGGTGAGCGAGGCGGCCGGGTCGGCGACGCTGGAGAGCACGTTGCGCAGCCCGAGCGAGAACAGCAGGATTCCGATGATCATCGGCAGGTGCAGGAAGATATAGGCGTCGCGGGCGAGGGCGACCTGCGACCGGCCCTGGGCCAGCCGCAGTGCGTGCTCCGCGGCGGGCATCCGGGTATCGAAATAGGCGAATGCCATCGCAGTGATGATCGCGACGCCGAGCGCGACGGTACCGACGACTGGCAACTTGGCCGGCGCACCGTTCGACAGGTGGAGCGCGGATCCCATCGAGATGATCGGTTCGCCCAGGGCGATCAGGATGATCTGGCCGTACCGGTCGGCCCAGTGGCGTACCGCGATCCGCTCCAGTTCCTGGAAGCCGAGGAAGGCCGAGGCGCCGTAGGCGACCACGATCGCCAGTCCGAGCAGCCCGGCGTGGATGAGGAAGGTATGCCCGGCGACGAAATGCGGCAGCGTCGCGGCCGTCAGCAGCAGAGCCATGTTGACGATCGGCGGACTGACCAGGCCGAACCATCGGGGCCGCAGGCGTGGGTCGGTGCGGACCCGTTGCCAGATAGCGGCCACCTGAACGAGGCGTACCACGGAGTAGCAGCCGGCGAAGATGAAGTCGGCACCGCGCGGCCGGTTGCCGTACGCATCGGGGATGACGACCGCGGCGACGAAGGTGGCACCGACACCGACCAGAGTGGCGAAGGGCAGCAGCCCCTCGTCCCCGCGCATGATGTTGTCCAGCGTGACGAAGGTGACCCACAGGTACCACAGCACGGCGACCAGCAACAGCGCGCGCAGCACGTCGTCTAGGCCGGTCGACGCGGCCAGGGTGACATTGATGAACGCGTACGCGAAGACCAGGTCGTAGAAGAGTTCGAGCCAGGTGACCTTGGCGCCGGGGGCAACCGGCGACAGCTTGCGCACGGTGGATCGCCCCGGGTCTCCTGCTGGCCGGCTCATCCGCCATGCCCGTCCGGCCAGGTCGCGTCGGCGCTGCGCTGGTGCGCCTCGGCAGCTCGTACGGCCCGTTCGTGTGCCCGTATCGCCGCCTCCACCGTCCGCTCCCGCTCCCGGCTCGCGGCCCGGATCCGCATCCGCTCCGGGATGTTCTTGAGGTGCTTCAGGGCGGTGCTGGCTACCACGTAGGCGGCCAGCAGGAGCAGCGCGTACATCGATGGCAGTAGCGCGACCGCGGGGATGGCCAGCAACAGTGGCGGCCAGCTGGCGATCTCGAACCACCTGATCTGTTGCCCGGTGCGACGTTGAAAGCCCAGCAGCGCGGCGCCGTACAGGCAGATGCCGCCATAGAGCAGGGAGACGCTCTGCGCGCTGGGGTGACCGGCGGCCGGCGCGGCCGGATTCTGGACCGCGAGGTGCACGTCGTTGAGCCCGAGGGAGAAGAGCAGGATTCCGATGATCATCGGCAGGTGGATGAAGACGTACGCGTCGCGGGCGATCGCGGTCTGTCGCCGTCCCCGAGCCTCCCGCAGCGCGTGCTCCCCAGCCACCATGTGGTGGTCGAAGTAGGTGAAGGCCATGGTGGTGATGATGACCAGACCCAGCACCGCGCTGCTCAGTAGCGGCCAGGTCGGCGGCAGGACCTGCGATGGCCGGCGTGCGGTACCCACCGCGATGATCGACTCGCCGAGCGCGATCAGCAGGATCTGGGCGTACCGGTCGGCCCAGTGCCGGGTCGCTATCCGCTCCAGCTCGCGGAAGCCGAAGATGACCGAGATGGCGTAGGCACCGGCCACGGTCAGCCCCAACAGCACCGCCCGGACCACGAAGACGTGGCGGGCCACGAAGTACGGGATGAAGGCGGCGACCAGCAGCAGCGCCGAGCCGAGCGCGGGCGGGCCGATCAGGAACGGCCACCGCGGCCGCAGCGGCGGATCCCGGCGTACCCGCTCCCAATACACCAGTACCTGCAGCCCGCGCACCAGCAGGTAGCACAGCGCGAACAGGTAATCGGCCGGGTGCTTGCCCGAGCCGTACGCGGACGGGAGGACCAGCGCCGCGATGAAGGTCGCGCCGACACTGATGATCGTGGCGGGAGGCATCACGCCCTCGTCGCCACGGACGAAGTTGCCCAGTGTGGAGAAGGTGATCCACAGGAACCACAGCAGCGAGATGAGCAGCATCGCGCGGAGCAGGGATTCGGGACTGACCGAGGCGGTCAGGGTCACCCTGATGAAGGCGAACGCGAAGACCAGATCGTAGAAGAGTTCGAGCCAGGTCGCCTTGGCCCCGGGCGCGACCGGCTTGAGCCTGGGTGGCGTCCACCGTGCGCTGCCACTACTCACTGGGTCGAGTGTCGCACCCGATTGCGGTGGGTTGTGCCGGTTCGCGGCGGACCGCTCCAACCCAACCTTGGTCTGCTGTTCATTTCCGCGTCGCCGGGGGCGAAGTCGCCAGTGGTCTGATTCCTACGAGCCGCCCGGCTCTAGACTCCGCCGGAACCAAGAGGTGACATGATCAACGCTTTGCGGCGGGTACGCCGCCGGGACCCGCGCCGCGCGATCCTGGCCACCGCCTCACTGACCATCGCCGCGTCGCTGGCCGCCAGCCTGACCATCGGCGGCACCGCCCAGGCCGGTGGGAAGACGCCGGTGATCCCGGGCGCCCTGCTGCTCAACCGGATCCACTACACCGGCACCGCGGATCTGCTCACGCCCGGCGTCACCGTGCTGCCGACCGGCGGCGTCGCGATCAGCGACGGCGGCTTCGCGCACGTCTGGGACAACGTCTCGGTCGACTCCAACTTCGGCGTCACCGCACCGATCTATCTCGACCAGCTCACGCCGGGCGGCCGGGTGGTCAACTCGATCGCGGTACCGGACGGGACACCGGGCGCGTCGAGCCTCGGCCACGACGTGCTGATGGGCAGCTTCTCCTCCAAGTCCGAGCTGGCGCTGAACCTGTCCACCCGCGGCTCCGCGGTCACTTTCATGGGGTACGTGGCCCCGGCGAACACCCTCGATGCGTCCAACGGCAACACACCGGGCGTCTTCGACCCGACCAACCCGGACCGGCAGTCGGTGTACCGGGCGGTCGCCGAGCTCGACGCCAACGGCAAGTTCCGGATCACCGAGACCAACGCGTACAGCGGTGACAACGGCCGCGCGGCGATCCTCGACGAGGGCACCGGCCGCTACTACACGGCCGGGAACTCGAACAACGGCGAGGGTACCGACGTGCCGGGGCTGATCTTCGGTACCGGCGCCCAGCTGGTCACGCCGGCCTACGCGTCCGAGCAGGAGCAGACGCCCGGCGACCCGACCCCGGTCGGCGGCTTCAGCGTCACCCAGCTACCCGCCAACACCAAGGCGGACAAGCTCGGCAAGGACACCAACTTCAGCGGGGTCACCGTCCACGACAACGTGCTCTACTACGCCAAGGGCAGCGGCAGCAACGGAATCGACACCGTCTACTTTATCGACACTACCGGTACGGCCTGCCCGCAGGGAGT
>JAFMQQ010000118.1 GCA_017354595.1 Micromonosporaceae bacterium | reverse complement strand
CAGCCGCAGCCGCTCCGCCTCGGTGAAACCGCCCCAGACGCCGTAGGGCTCGTGCGACCGTAGTGCGTGGGCCGCGCACTCCGCACGTACCGGGCAGGCCGCGCAGAGTTCCTTCGCCTTCAGCTCACGCCGGTTCCGGGAGGAGCCGCGTTCGCCGTCGGGGTGGAAGAACTGCATGCTGTCCCGCCCCCGGCACAAGCCGGCGACTTGCCACTCCCAGATGTCGGCGATGGGGCCGGGCAGCCTCTGGACGTTCGCCATC
This sequence comes from Micromonosporaceae bacterium, assembly GCA_017354595.1. GTDB lineage: Bacteria > Actinomycetota > Actinomycetes > Mycobacteriales > Micromonosporaceae > DATEJJ01. The sequence goes on along the minus strand of JAFMQQ010000118.1, from coordinate 7,793 downwards.
GCGTTTATCCCTCCCGGGTTCGATCGTTGATCGAGTCGGTACCCATCGCGGTTGCGTCCTACGCATCAGGCGAAAGCCGGAAGTCACTTTTTTTAGACATATCCGTGAAACTAAGGCGGGTGGGCGGGCCATTCGTGGTCTGCTGTCAGGGGGAGAGAGGGAGCGGAGTGCGAACGGTACTCGTGTGCGTTCGGACGCCGGTTGCGGCGCGGACCATTGCGGCCTGTGCGGACCGGCTGGGGTTGGGCGGCGCGGTCCGGACCGCGGTCTCCGGGCCCGAGATGGTGTCCCGGCTGGGCGAGGTCGCGGCCGACGTGGTGCTCGTGGATACCGCGGCGCTGCGACCGGATCCGGTGACTTTCGTGCGGCGGGCGCTGTGCCTGGCGCCCGCAGCCACCGTGGTCCTCTTCGGCGCGGAGGGCGGTCAGGTCGCCGCGTCCGCAGTTGCGGCCGGCGCCCGGGGCGTGATCCGCAGCCAGGACCGGGACGTGGTGACCTCGGTAGCCAAGGCGATCATGTTGCTGGCGCTGCCATCGTCGGGCCGCTCGGTGGCGAGCAGCGCCGCCCGACCGGCGTTTCCGGTCAATGGTCGGGTACCGGCCGGCGGTACACCGGCGGTGGCGGCTCCGGTCGGTAACCTGCTGCGCGGGGCACAGCGGGCGGCGCAGCCCGCCGGCGAGGAGGCGCTGCGCCATCCAGTGCCGGCCGGTCTCGCCCCAGGGACCGAGACGCTGGTACCGGCGCAGCGGGCGGATGCCGCGGCGAGGCACGGCAAGCCGAGCCGTACGATGCTCACCGAGCGGGAACTCCAGGTGCTGCGCGGCATGGCGGACGGTCGGAGCAACGCCGAGATCGGGCGGGACCTGTTCGTCTCCGAGGACACCGTCAAGACGCATGCCCGGCGGCTGTTCCGCAAGCTGGGCGCCCGGGACCGGGCACACGCCGTCGCCGCCGGGTTCCGCGCCGGCCTGGTCAGCTAAGCCGGTTGGTCAGGTTGGGCCGGTCGGTCAGCCAAGGCTGGTCGGCCAGCTGGGGCTCACCCGTCAGCTAGAGCCGGTTGGTCGACTAGCGCTCGCTGTCGTCCTCGCCTTCGGCGAGGGCGTCATGCACGCCGTCCGCGTATCCGCGGGCGTACTCCCAGGTGACGTAGTGGTCGGGATCCGGGTCGTAGGCCGGCTCGTGTACCCGAGGGCGCCCTGAGTCCAGCAGGTGCCGCAGATTGCCCCGAAGCAGGTCCCAGTCGAAGTAGTGCGGCTCGTGACAGTCCTCGCACTCGATAACCAGCCCGCGCACTCCGACCGGCGTCAGCAACGCCTGGTAGATCTCCAGATCCGCGAGATCCTCCAGCACGTCTTCGCGCTCCGAGGTGGTCAGCGCGTCGCCGTCGTCGCTGTCGACCTCATCCAGGTCGGCCAGCTCGTTCGTCGGGTCGCTCGGGTCACCGGCGAACGGGTCGATGGGCTCGTCGTGCACGCCCTCCACGGTAGCCCTCCGGGGAGTCGTGCGCGCCCCGCCACCAGTGCATGCCCGACCAGCATGCGGCGCCCGGCTGGGTACGATGTTGGAGGTCGCCAGCGCCGTCGCCGTCCAGGGGGTTTGATCATGGAACCAGCGCCTAACCGCCCATACTCCGCGCTTGCCGTCGGGTTGACCTTCGACGATGTACTCCTGCTGCCGGCCGAGACCGACATGGCGCCCAGCGCGGCGAGCACCGCGACCCGGCTCACCCGCGGCATCGAGCTGTCGATCCCGCTCGTCTCCAGCGCGATGGACAGGGTGACCGAGGCCCGGATGGCGATCGCCATGGCCCGGCACGGCGGCATCGGCGTGCTGCATCGCAACCTGCCGATCGAGGAGCAGGCACAGCAGGTCGATCTGGTCAAGCGGTCCGAGGCCGGCATGGTCACCAACCCGATCACCTGCGCGCCCACCGACACCGTTCGCGATGTCGATGCACTCTGCTCCCGGTTCCGCATCTCCGGGGTACCGGTGACCGCGGCCGACGGCATGCTGCTCGGCATCATCACCAACCGGGACACCCGCTTCATCACCGACAAGGGCGTGCTGGTCCGCGACGCGATGACCCCGATGCCGTTGGTCACCGCGCCGGTCGGGGTGGGCAAGGCGGAGGCGCTGGCGCTGCTGCGCCGGCACAAGGTGGAGAAGCTGCCGCTGGTCGACGAGACCGGCAAGCTTCGCGGGTTGATCACGGTCAAGGACTTCACCAAGAGCGAGCAGTTCCCGCACGCGACCAAGGACAGCGCCGGCCGGCTGCGGGTCGCCGCCGCGGTCGGCGTCGACGAGGAGCAGTACAAACGGGCCCGCACCCTGGTCGACGCCGGTGTCGACGTGGTCGTGGTGGATCTGGCGCACGGGCACAACCGGGCGGTGCTGGAGATGGTGGCACGGCTGAAGAAGGAGACCGCGGTCGAGGTGGTGGGCGGCAACGTCGCCACCCACGCGGGCGCCGAGGCTCTGGTGGCGGCCGGTGCCGACGCGGTCAAGGTCGGTGTCGGGCCGGGGTCCATCTGTACCACCCGGGTGGTCGCCGGGGTCGGCGTACCGCAGGTCACCGCGATCATGGAGGCGGTACGGGCGTGTCGGCCGGCCGGCGTACCGGTGATCGCCGATGGCGGCATGCAGTACTCCGGCGACATCGCCAAGGCGATCGTGGCGGGAGCGGACAGCGTGATGCTGGGCAACCTGCTCGCCGGGTGCGAGGAGAGCCCGGGCGAGCTGATCTTCATCAACGGCAAGCAGTACAAGTCCTACCGCGGCATGGGGTCGCTCGGCGCCATGCAGTCCCGCAGTGGCCTCCAGTCCTACTCCAAGGACCGGTACTTCCAGCAGGACGTGGCCGTGGACGAGAAGCTGATACCGGAAGGGATCGAGGGGCAGGTGCCGTACCGCGGCCCGCTCGGCGCCGTGGCCCACCAGTTGGTCGGCGGGCTGCGCCAGGCGCTGTACTACTGCGGCGCGGCGAGCATCGCCGAGCTGCAACGCAAGGGGCAGCTGATCCAGGTCACCGCGGCCGGGCTGAAGGAAAGCCACCCGCACGACATCCAGATGACCGTCGAGGCACCGAACTACTACTCGCGATGACGGAGATCCCCGTGCGACAGACCGTCGAAATCGGGCTGGGCAAGGCGGCCCAGCGCGGGTACCACCTGGATGACATCGCGCTGGTGCCCAGCCGGCGCACCCGCGATGTGGATGACGTCTCCACCGCCTGGCAGGTGGATGCGTACCCGTTCAAGATTCCCTGCGTGGCGCACCCGAGTGACGCGACGATGAGCCCGCCCACGGCGGTGGCCCTGGGACGCCTCGGCGGCCTGGGTGTGCTGAACATCGAGGGGTTGTGGACCCGGTACGAGGATCCGACCAAGATCCTCAAGGAGCTTGCGACGCTGGATGACGAGGCGTCGGCGACCAGGCGCCTGCAGGAGGCGTACGCCGAGCCGATCCGGGCGGAACTGATCGACGACCGGGTCAAAGCGCTGCGGGACGGCGGGGTGACCGTGGCGGTACGCGTCTCACCGCAGCACACGCTCGCGCTCGCCCCGGTGATCCTGGACGCCGGGGTGGACATCCTGGTGATCCAGGGCACCCTGGTCTCCGCCGAGCATGTGTCCACTGTGGACGAACCGCTGAACCTCAAGGAGTTCATCGCGGATCTTGACCTGCCGGTGATCGTGGGTGGCTGCACCAACTACCAGACCGCGCTGCACCTGATGCGTACCGGCGCCGCAGGGGTGATCGTCGGGATCGGCGCGGACGCGTGGTCCACAACGGACATGGTGCTGGGGATCCGGGTACCGATGGCGACCGCGATCGCCGAGGCGGCGGCGGCCCGCCGGGACTACCTGGACGAGACCGGCGGCCGGTACGTGCACCTGCTCGCCGACGGCAACCTGCGTACCTCGGGCGATATCGCGAAGGCACTGGGGTGCGGCGCGGACGCGGTGATGATCGGGGAGCCGCTCTCGGTCTGCGAGGACGCACCGGCGGGTGGCGCGTGGTGGCACTCGGCGGCGAGCCACCCGAAGCTGCCGCGGGGATCGTTCGGGCTGGCCGGCGAAGCGTTGCGTGGTCGCGGCCCCGGCCGGGCGTCGATGGAGCGGCTGCTGTACGGGCCGTCGGACGACCCGGAGGGCGGGCTGAACCTCTTCGGTGGGCTGCGCCGGGCGATGGCGAAGTGCGGGTACCGCGATCTCAAGGAGTTCCAGAAGGTCGGCCTGGTACTGGACCGCTGAGCGCTACCGGAGGGCACTGTGGACGGCCGTCCAGGTCGGCGGCGAGTGAGCGGCCTGCCCAACCGCGTCAACAGCGACGAGCTGTTACAGCTCAGCGACCCGCATCGCGCCGGTCTGGACGTAGCCCTGACGACCGAGCTCGTAGACCGTGATGTCGCCGTCGCGTTCGATGCCGTTGCACCGCACGATCCAGTAGGTAGGGATCCCGAGCCGAGCATAGACACCGAGCTTCTCGACCGCGTCCGACTGCTCGCTGCCGTCCGACACCGCCTCGCTTACGGCGTGGATCTCCGGCGGTTCGTGTGTGGCCGCGTCATCCGGAGGGATATGGCCGGCGACGAACACCACGCCGTCGGCCACCCGGTTGTTCCGGGCATCCTTGCCTTCGAGGTATCCACTGTTGGCGATTCGCTGTTCCCGGCCCGTCTTGTGCCCCTGTCGAGCCCACCAGGCCAGGATCGCGGAGATCACCCGGTCGTGCCACATCGAGGTCGGCGTGTAGCTGAGTTCCAACCGTCCATCGTGGAGTTCCCAGACCCAGCTGTCGGGGGCCGGCGGCAGTCGATCGAAGTCCTCACGGCGGACGCGGCCGTCGGAGGGCAATGACAACACCGTCATCCTGGCCGTCCTCATTGGGGTTGGTCGTACTCCTGCGGTCGTAACCTCTGCTCATGCTGGCCGGCGTGGGCACTCGCGGTTGGGGCTCACCGCCGCATCGACCTGTCCAGGCCTGTCCAGGCGATGCGGGAACGCTTATGCGACGGTGAATCGACGGCTACGGCCAGTGGATCTGGCTGGCCAGCTCGGCGGCCGAGATACCGAGCAGAGCACTGTGGTCACTGCGCACGAACTTCTTCTCGCCGCGAGTGAACCACTCCACGCTCCGCTTTCCTGGGTCGACGATCAGCAGTTCCCGTACGCCGATCTCGTGGTAGAAGCTGAACTTCTCCCAGGTTTCGTCGCCTGGCGAGACGACCTCGACCACGATCGCGGCTGTGGGATGGAAGGTCTGCGGCGTGCGGTCGGCGAAGTATGCCTGGTCCGGCACCCGGTAGTCGTGCGGCTGGCCGACATTGCACGGCCCCCTGCCGCTCAGGCCTTTACGGCGTCCCAGCGGCCGCAGGATTTCCGCCAGCTCGAGTTCAACCTCTCCATGCCTGCCATGCGGTGCGGGCACCACGTGGTATTCGCCTCCCCAGACCTCGTCGAACAGGTCCTGGCCGAGGGCCCGCCGACGCTTGAGGAAGTCTTCGAACCCGCGCGGGGGCTGTCCGACCACGACCGTTCGCATGCCGTCATCGTACCCGATTCGGCGGTTAGTCTAGACGGCCGGACGTATAAACAGCAACGCCTGGTGGGTGCGGTCATGGGGCGTAGATCTCGGGGATGGCCTCGGTTATCCGGCGCACGGTCTCGGCGATGTCCAGCTGCGTGGTATCGACGCCGAGGTAGCGGTAGTCGGCGTTGCTCGCCTGCCGGATCGTCAGGTCCTCGGGAATCTGGTCGACCCGGTCCCGCCACTCCTGCGTGGTCTGCTTCGCGCGGGTCAGCCGCCGGTGGTCCCGCACCCGCTTGGCGACCAGCAGCTCCACCAGAAACACCGCCGACGGCTGGGTCAGCAGCCGGCGGAAGGCGGCGTAGTCGCGGTAGTCGCGCAGGAAGCTGCCGGCGACGACGTTGCGGTAGCCCGCCCGCCAGAAGTTCTCCACCAGCGCGGCGACATTGCGCCGGAGCAGGTCGAAGAAGGCATCGTCCATCGCCGAGTGCGGGTTGGTCTGGCCGATGTCTTCGGCATCGATACGGGCCGCGTCCGGTGTGTGCGGTAGCAGCGCCCGGATGATGGTGGATTTCCCGGCGCCCTCCTGGCCACCGATGATGATGAGCCGGCGTTGCTGAGTCACAGCTTGTGGACGGTACCAGGCACCGGTACGTTACTGGCACGTAGCTCCGCCGGCCGGGAGGAGGCGCGATGGCAGACGTGGTCGTGGTCGGCTCCGGCTTCGGCGGCAGCGTCGCGGCCCTGCGGCTGGCCGAGAAGGGGTACCGGGTGACGGTACTGGAGGCGGGGCGGCGCTTCGCGGACGACGAGTTCCCGGAGACCTCGTGGCGGCTGCCGCGCTTCCTGTGGCAGCCGCGCCTGCACTGGTACGGCATCCAGCGGATGGACCTGCTGCGCAACGTGCTGGTGCTCTCCGGCGCCGGGGTGGGTGGCGGCTCACTCGTCTACGCCAACACGCTCTACCGCCCGCTGCCCGCGTTCTACCGCGATCCACAGTGGAGGGACGTCACCGACTGGGCCGGCGAGCTGGCACCGTGGTACGACCAGGCGGAGCGGATGCTCGGCGTCACCACGTACCCCCGGACCACCGCGGCCGACGAGGCGGTACACAGGGTGGCGGAGCGGATGGGCGTGGCAGCGACGTACCACCCGACCCCGGTTGGTGTCCACTTTGGAGAGGCAGGGCGGGACCCGTACTTCGGTGGCGCGGGTCCACTGCGCGACTCGTGCCTCCACTGTGGAGCCTGCATGACCGGATGCCGGCACAACGCGAAGAACACGCTGGTGAAGAACTACCTGTACCTGGCGGAGAAGCTGGGCGCGGTGGTGCACCCGCTGACCACGGTGACCGCGGTCCGGCCGGCGCCAGGCGGCGGGTACACGGTTGAGGCGGTAGCCAGTGGCGGCTGGCGGCGTACCAGCTTCCACGCCGATCAGGTGGTCTTCGCGGCCGGTGCGCTCGGCACCCAGCGGCTGCTGCACCGGATGAAGGCGGGCGGGATTCTGCCAGGCCTCTCCGACCGGCTGGGCGTGCTGACCCGTACCAACTCCGAGGCGATCCTCGGCGCCCGAACCGGCAAGGGTGGCACCGACTTCACCGACGGGGTCGCCATCACCAGTTCCTTCCACCCGGACGAGAACACGCACATCGAGCCGGTGCGGTACGGGCGCGGGGCGAATCTGATGGGGCTGCTGCAGACGGTACTGGTGGATGGGCAGCGGTGGCGCCCGGCGCGCTGGTGGCCGGTGTTCCTGCGCGCCCTGCCGGGCAGCCTGAGGATGCTGTCGGTGCGGCACTGGTCCGAGCAGACTATCATCGCTCTGGCGATGCAGTCGCTGGACAACTCGCTGACCGTCCACTATCGACGGAGCTGGTACGGCCGCCGCCGGCTGACCACCTCCCAGGGACACGGCGCGCCGAACCCGCGCTGGATCCCCGACGCGCACCGGGCGGTCCGGCTGCTGGCCGAACAGATCGGCGGCATGCCGGGCGGCTCCTGGCCGGACGTGTTCAACATGCCGATCACCGCGCACATCCTCGGTGGCGCCGTGATCGGTGCCTCGCCGGAGCGCGGCGTGGTCGACCCGTACCACCGGGTCTTCGGGTACCCCGGACTGCACATTGTGGACGGTTCCTCGGTCAGCGCGAACCTGGGCGTGAATCCGGCGCTGACCATCACGGCGCAGGCGGAGCGGGCGATGTCGTTGTGGCCCAACGCCGGCCAGGAGGATCCGCGACCCGCGCCCGGCCAGCCGTACCG
>JAFMQQ010000587.1 GCA_017354595.1 Micromonosporaceae bacterium | reverse complement strand
CCCCTCTACTGTGGACGGACGGGTTACGGATAGCTGGTGACGTTGACCGGTACCGTCGAGGTGCCCTGTGCCGCCCCACCGGTGCTGTTGATGACATGGTCGATCGTGCCCACCCCGCCGAGCGAGACCGTGAGCAGGTCGTGGAACCTGACATTCGGGTTGTTCGGCGCCTCGAAGCCCCGGTCGGCGTGGATCGACGGATCGGTGCTGAAGTTGCAGTAACTGCCCAGTCCCCACGCCTCGTGCGAGGTGACGGTGTCGGCCACCTTGTAGGCCGCGTACCCGTTGGCACCGGTACGCCAGGCGGCCTGGCTCGGCGGGTCGTAGGGCATCTCGTTCTGCAGGAAGATGGTGCGCCCGCCGTTGCCGTTCCACACCACGTCGTACTGCTGGTAGTGCTCGACGAAAAGCCCGTACGCCAGCACGTTGGTGCCGTTGACGATCAGCCCGGTCTGGGCCGTGTTGGTCGTCCAGCCGACGCCGCTACCATGGTCGGCGCGCCAGGCCCAGATGTGGTCGATCAGCGTGTCGTTGCTGTTGACCACCAGGCTGTTGGTCGCCTTGCCGGCGCCGGCGCCGCCGATGCGGAAGAAGACATCCTGCACGCTGGTCGGGTTTGCGGCGTGGCTGGCGGTCGCGCCCGACGGCCCGACCTGAAGCAGCGCCGGCGAGTTCGTGGTACCGGCGTCGAAGAGCAGCCCGGCGAGCTTGACACCGTCCACATCGGATACCGTCATCGGGGTGACGCCACCGTCCGGGATCAGTGTGGGGTAGCCGATGCCGAGCACGACGGTGTTGGCCCGGGTGACGTTCACCGTCTGGTTGAGGTGGTAGATGCCCGGGGTGAAGAGCAGGTTCAGCCCCTGCGCCAGCGCCTGGTTGAGGGTCGCCGCGCTGACTCCCGGCTGGGCCACGTAGAACTGGGAGAGCGGGATCGAGGTGCCGGGCGTGTTCCCGTTCGCCCAGGTGACTCCCGAGGAGTTGGTGCGCATGGACGGCACGAAGACGTTGTAGGCGCCGGCCGAGTTCAGGTACAGGTACGGCTTCTCCCGGGTGATCGGGCTGGTCGCCAGCGTCGTGTACGGCGGGCTCGGGAAGCTCTGCCCGGGCGCGCCGACCACGCCGGAGAAGGTCATGTTCCACACGCCGTTGAGCCAGCCACCGACCTGGCTGTCCCGGGTGAACCACTGCTGCTGCGAGTACGGACCGACCGTACCGCTGATCCGGGAGTCGGCGATGTAGCCACCGCTGGCCCAGCCGAAGCCGTTGGGCGCCAGGTTCAGGTCTCCGTGTACGTCGATGCGCCGGAACGGTGCCGCCTGCGCGACCGCCCACCGGGTGAAGCCGGCGGAGGGGAAGATGGAGAAGTTCTCGGCCGAGCGCCAGAAGTTCTGCGTCGCGTTGCCGCCGAACCAGCCGGCGTCCACCGTGACATCGCCGTGGATCTGTACGTCATCGGGGTTCTGCCCGAGACCGGCGATGGACGTGTAGAAGCCGATCTGCGCGTTGAAACCGCTGTAGCTGCCGGGCTTGAACAGCAGCGCGTACCGCTGGGTGCCGAACTGGTTGCTCTCCATCTGGTTGAAGATGGTGTCCACTTGGGACTGGATGGTGGCGCCGGACATGGACGGGTCGAAGACGATCACATTCGGGCCGAGCGGTCCACCGCCAGGCAACGGCGAGCCGCTGGTGCTCGGCGAGGGGCCGGGCGAAGTGGCGCTCGGGCTGGGCCCGCCGGTACCGCCCGACGTTGCGGTGTGGACGGTCAGCTCCCAGATCGAGTAGCCGTACTGGGTGGCCCGGGCGGTGCCGTACACGCGCAGGTACCGGCCGGTGCCGGAGACGGACAGCGTCTGGGTGCCGCCGGTACCCGTGGTGGTGGAGTAGATCGTGGTCCACGTGGTCGCGTCGGGCGATACCTGGACCTGGTACGCGGTGGCGTACGCCGCCTCCCATTGCACGACGACCTGGCAGACGCTCTGCGCGGAACCGAGGTCCACCTGGATCCACTGTGGATCGCTGAACGCCGAGGACCACCGGGTGCCGGTGTTGCCGTCCACGGCGGCGCTGGCCGGGAAGGAGGCGTTCTCGGTGGAGGAGGCGGTCGCCGGCCGGCCCTGCGCCGCGTTGCCGGTACCGCAACCGGTGCCGAAGCTGCCGTACACCTGGAACTCCCAGAGCGAGTAGCCGTACTGGGTGGCCCGGGCGGTGCCGTTGACCCGCACGTACCGGCCGGTGCCGCTGACCGGCAGGGTCTGCACGCCGCCGGTGCCGGTGGTGGTGGAGTAGATCGTGGTCCACGTGGTCGCGTCGGGGGAGACCTGGACCTGGTACGCCGTCGCGTACGCGGCCTCCCACTGCAGCACCACCTGGTCGATGGTGGCGGTGGCACCGAGGTCGACCTGAATCCACTGTGGATCGCTGAACGCCGACGACCAGCGGGTGCCGGTGTTGCCGTCGACCGCGGCGCTGGCCGGGAAGGCGGCATTCTCGGTCGAGGAGGCGGTGGCGGGGCGGCCCTGGGACAGCAGCGTGCTGGCCGCCCCGGCCGAACCGGCGGCCACGATGGCGTAGCCGAGCAGCAGGGCGAGCGCGGCGCCGGCCAGCGCGAGAGCCGACCGGCGGCCGGCCAGCGGGTGCGGGAGGAGGCGGCGGGCGACGGCGGGAGGTGCGGGTACCGGTGGCATGGCGGCTCCCTGGGATGGGCGTGCGGGAGAGCGGGACGGGTTTTGAGAGAGCGCTCTCTTACCGGTAGAGAATCAACCGACTTGATTGAACTGTCAAGATAGGTGTCGATACTGGCACGCCCCCGCGTGGCACAACTTCATTGAAGTTGTGGTTATCGCGGAGCCGATAACCACAACTTCAATGAAGTTGTGGCCGGGTGGGAGGAGTCAGGCGGCGGGGCGGCGGGACTCGCGGTGGTCGCCACCCCGGGCCAGCAGCGCCGCCACCGGCAGCGTCGCGGCGCCTACGGC
>JAFMQQ010000586.1 GCA_017354595.1 Micromonosporaceae bacterium | reverse complement strand
GTACGCCGCCGCGCGCACCATCCAGCTCGCGGACGGCCCGGACGAGGTACACATCCGCTCGGTGGCCCGGCAGGAGCTGGCCCGCTGGCGCTGAACCGCGGCACCGGCGCCGGTCAGCCCAGGCGCCAGACGTGCAGGGCGGCGCTGTCGGTGGCCTGGCAGGCGAGGCGCTGCGTGCTCGCCTGGCAGGAGTCGTAGCGCCCATCGGCCCGGCCGACCTCCCGCAGCTGGCCGGTGTCCAGCTCCAGCAGGCTGAAGACGGTGCTCCCCCCGTCGATCCGGCGCAGCACCAGCCGGTCACCGGGGGCGGTACCGGCGACGCTGGTCTGGTCCAGCGTGCTGGTCACCCTGCCGGTGCTGGTATCGACGAGCATCGTGCTGTTGGTCGCCGGTACCCGGGTCGCCACCGCGGTGTGCCGGCCGGCCTGGCGAACCAGCAGACCGGGCAGTGTCCAGCGCAGCACGCCGGTGGCCGGGTCGACCGCGACTGTCGATTGTGGACCATGGGCGCAGAGCAGGTCACCGCAGTGCTCGAAGTCGGCTGAGCCGGCGGGCAGCGGTACCTGGACGCGCCACGAGGCGGCGAGCGTGGTCGGCTCGTACCCGGAGAGCTGGAGGCCGCCGGCCGCGGCCGGTGTGGCGAGGATCAGCGTCTGGCCGGCGCTGGCCGGCTGTGCCCGCTCGGGCACCTTCCCGGTGGACTGGACGGCTCCGGTCACCGGATCCACCGACTGGAGGCTGCCGCCGGCGAGCGTGACCAGGTCGGTCAGCGCACCCACGTTGTCGGTGACCGGCTGCAGCGCACCGCCGGCGGGCAGCGGCCGGGTCCACTTGAGACTCCCGTTGCTCGCGTCGAGATCGACCAGCCGGTCCGGCGCCGCCTTGCCGGTCCCGCCGCCGCCGGTCCCGCTGTCGCCGGTCCCGCTGTCGCCGGTCCCGCTGTCGCCGGCTGCCGGCGTCGGGGCGCCGTGCATGTCGGTCCCCCCGGTGCAGCCGGCCGGGGTGCCGCGCACCAGCAACAGGTACCCGGTGCCGGCGATACCGACCAGGCTGCCCTCGTGCCGCCACCGGGTCGTCCCGTGCTCCGCGTCCAGCAGCGTGAAGCTCAGATCCTGGTCGTCGGCGCAGCGGGCCGGGTAGGCGGTCAGCACCGCCGGTGTGCTGTCCAGGCCGATGCTGCCCTCGATCGCCGGTACCCGCCAGCTCTGCTTCCCGTCCTCGAGCCGGTACGCGGTGACCACCCCGGCGGCGGGTACCCCGGCGACGTAGAGCTGGTTGGCGTCGATGGCGTACGAGGTGACTCCGCTGGGCGTCTCGATCAGCTGGTCCAGCCTGTCGCCCCGGCCGCAGCCGGCGAGCGTACCGGCGGCGAGGGTACCGGCGGCGAGGATCGCGAGCGGGGCGATGAGGGCGCGCTTGGGTCGCATCGCCCCGATCATAAGTGTCGATACCGCCGGTGTCGTGGGGGAGGGGAAACTTACCGGTGGTACCGGATCCGGCATGCTATGGGCATGGCTACCGCTGATGAACTGCGCGGCCGGGTGCGCGAGTTCCTCGCCGGGCACGACCCGGCGACCGCCGACCGGCTCACCTTCCTGGGCGACCGGTACGACGCCGGGCTGGCCTGGGTGAGCTTCCCGCCCGGCCTGGGCGGGCTCGGCCTGCCGCGCGAACTGCAGACCGTGGTGGACGCCGAGTTCGCCGCCGCCGGTGCGCCCGACGTCGACCGGGGCCGCTCCGGCATCGGCCTGGGCATGGCCGCGCCGACCATCCTCGGCCACGGTACCGATGAGCAGCGCCACCGCTGGTTGCGTCCACTGTGGACCGGGGCGGAGGTGTGGTGCCAGCTGTTCAGCGAACCCGGTGCCGGCTCCGACCTCGCCTCGGTCGCCACCCGGGCCGTGCGCGACGGCGACGGCTGGGTGCTGGACGGGCAGAAGGTGTGGACCTCGATGGCGCACGAGGCGCAGTGGGGGATCCTGCTGGCCCGCACCGATCCGGCCGCGCCCAAGCACCTCGGGTTGACCTACTTCGTGGTGGCGATGACCGCGCCCGGGGTCGAGGTGCGGCCGCTGCGGCAGCTCACCGGCGAGGCCGAGTTCAACGAGGTCTTCTTCACCGGGGTACGGATCCCGGACGGGTACCGGCTGGGTGCGGTCGGCGAAGGCTGGCGGGTCGCCCGGACCACGCTGATGAACGAGCGGGTGTCGCTGGGCGGGGCCGCGGTGCCGCGCGAGGGCGGGATGATCGGTGCGCTGTGCCGAGCGTGGCGCGAGCGGCCGGCGCTGCGTACCCCGGCCGCGCGGGACGAGCTGCTCCAGCTGTGGGTGGACGCGGAGGCGGCCCGGCTGGCGGCGCAGCGGCTGCGCGAGCAGCTCGCCGCGGGGGAGCCCGGTGCGGAGGGCTCGGCGGTGAAATACTCCCTGGCCCGGCTGAACCAGCGGATCGCCGGGTTCGAGCTGGAGCTGCTCGGCGAGGCGGGGCTGCGCTACGGCGACGACTGGGCCATGCGCCGGCCATCCACTGTGGACTGGTACGGGCGCTCGCCCGGGTACCGGTACCTGCGCAGCCGGGCCAACTCCATCGAGGGTGGCACCTCGGAAATCCTCAGCAACATCATCGCCGAACGCGTGCTCGGCCTGCCCCGGGAGGCGTCATCGTGAACCTGCTGTACTCCGAGGTGGAGGAACAGCTGCGGGCGACCCTGCGGCGGGTACTCGCCGACCGGGCACCGTGGCAGGAGGTGCTGCGCCGCACCGAGTCCACCCAGCCGACGGATGCGGCGCTGTGGCGTACCCTCGCCGGCGAGATCGGCTGCGCCGGGCTGCCGGTACCGGAGGCGCTGGGCGGTGCCGGTGCGGGTTGGCGCGAGGCGGCGACGGTCGCTGAGGAGCTCGGGCGCAGCGTGGCGCCGGTACCGCACCTGGGCGCGGCGATGGCGACCGCGGCGCTGCTGGCCTGTGCGGACGGGGACCTGCTG
>JAFMQQ010000117.1 GCA_017354595.1 Micromonosporaceae bacterium | reverse complement strand
CGGCACAACCGGTCCGCGAGCCCGCCGGGACCGCGCCTTCGCCCCCGGGTCGCTCGTAGCCCAGCCCTGCGGGGACCGGGTACCACGGCGCCAGGTTGCGGGGGCCTCGTACCGGCCTGGAACAATGGCGGCGGTACGAGTGGAAGGGATGAACATGGCACGAGGACGTCCCCGGGTGTTTTCCGGCATCCAGCCCACCGCAGACTCCTTCCACCTGGGCAACTACCTGGGAGCGCTGCGCAACTGGGTGGCGATGCAGGAGACCCACGACGCCTTCTACTGCGTGGTCGACCTGCACGCGATCACCGTGCCGCACGACCCGGCCGTGCTGCGCCAGCGCACCAGGGTCAGCGCCGCACAGCTGCTCGCCGTCGGACTTGACCCGGACCGGTGCACCCTGTTCGTACAGTCGCAGGTGCCAGAGCACGCCCAGCTGTGCTGGGTCCTCGGCTGCATCACCGGTTTCGGCGAGGCGAGCCGGATGACCCAGTTCAAGGACAAGGCCGGCCGGGAGGGGGCGGACCGGGCCAGCGTCGGGCTGTTCACCTACCCGATCCTGCAGGCCGCGGACATCCTGCTCTACCAGGCCGACGCGGTACCGGTCGGCGAGGACCAGCGGCAGCACCTGGAACTCAGTCGCGACCTGGCGAGGCGGTTCAACGGCCGGTTCGGCCCGACGCTGACCGTACCCGAGCCGTACATCCTCCGCGAGACCGCGAAGATCACCGATCTGCAGGACCCCACCGCCAAGATGTCCAAGTCCTCGTCCTCACCCGCCGGCATCGTCGACCTGCTGGACGACCCGGCGAAGTCGGCCAAGAAGATCAAGTCCGCGGTCACCGATGCGGGTCGCGAGATCCTCTTCGATCCGGAGGCGAAGCCGGGCATCTCCAACCTGCTCACCATCTACTCCACCCTCACCGGCCGCCCGGTCGAGGAGCTGGTCGGCGCGTACGCCGGCAAGGGGTACGGCGACCTGAAGAAGGACCTGGCCGAGGTGGTGGCCGACTTCGTGCGCCCGATCCAGGAGCGCACCCGGGCGCTGCTGGACGACCCGACCGGGCTGGACAAGGTGCTCGCGGTCGGCGCGGAGAAGGCCCGGTCGGTCGCCTCGGTCACGCTGCGGACGGTGTACGAGCGGGTCGGCTTCTTCCCGCCGGTCACCGGCGCCTGAGATGCACGACGCGCCCACCACCGCCGGGCAGCAGAACACCGCTGCCACGCAGCAGGCCACCGCCGCTGGGTTGGTCGTACCGGCCGCATCCGGTACCGCGCGGGTGGGCGTGGCGCTGGCCATCCCGCAACCGTGGGGGAGCCAGCTGGACCGGCACCGGGCCGAGTCCGGCGACCCGCTGGCGCCTTACATCCCGGCGCACGTCACGCTGCTCGGGCCGACCGACGTGGCCGGCGACGCGCTGCCCGCGATCGAGGCCCACCTGGAGCGGGTGGCGGCACAGCACCGGCCGTACCCGATACACCTGCGCGGTACCGGCACCTTCCGGCCGGTCACCGAGGTGGTATTCGTCGCGGTGGCCCGTGGCATCAGCGAGTGCGAGCAGCTGGCCGGTGCGGTACGGTCCGGCCCGCTCGACCGGAGACTGCAGTACCCGTACCACCCGCACGTGACGGTCGCCCACGACATACCCGCCAGCGCCCTGGACGCGGTGTACGAACAGCTCGCCGGGTTCACCGCCCGGTTCACTGTCACCCACTTCACGCTCTATGTGCACGGTGTGGACGGTCAGTGGCGGCCGGTGCGGGACTTCCCGCTCGGTGGCGCGGCGGACGGGCCGGTGCGGCAGGCGGCCGGACCGGACCGGTCGCCGAGCGGGCCGGGCACGGATCGGTGACGATAGCCCGGTGAGCATCCTCGGCCGGGTGCGCGCGGCCATCGCAGCTGGCCGTCGCCGTAGCCGGGACTTCGATCGCTTCTGGCGGGCCGCTGACCGGTACGCGGCGGTCTCCGGGTCACGGCTGGCGGCGGCGATCGCCTACTACGCCTTCTTCGCCTCCTTCGCCCTCGGCCTGCTCGCCATCTCGATCCTCGGTTACGTGCTGTCCGGCAACCGCACCGCCGAGGTGGGCGTGCAGCAGTACCTCACCGAGAACCTGCCGTTCCTGAAGACCTCGGACATCCAGAGCGCCCGGCACACCGTGGCCATCGTCGGGCTGGTGGGCCTGGCCTTGACCGGGGCCAACTGGGTCGATGGGATGTGCACTTCGCAACGTGCGATGTGGAGGCTGGACCAGTCGCCGGGCAACCTGTTCCTGCGGCGCCTGGTGGACCTGGCCATGCTGGTCGGGCTGGGGCTGCTGTTGTTCGTCTCGCTCTGGGCCACCAACGGCATCCAGACCCTCGCCATCCACCTGTGGACCTCGCTGGTACCCAGGCACCCGCTCACCGGTCACCTCGGGCGTGGACTGCTGTCGATCCTCGGACTGCTGCTCTCCTTCGCGGTCAACGTGCTGATGGCGGCGGCGCTGCTGGCGGCGGTACCCCGGCTGCGGGTACCGCCGCGCCGGCTGTTCTGGCCGGCGATGCTGGTCGCGGCGGGCCTCACCCTACTGTCCACTGTGGGCAGGGTTTTGATCCATTTCACCCAACGCAACCCGGCCTACCAGGTCGCCGGCTGGGCGGTCGGGTTGCTGGTCTTCCTCAACCTGTTCAGCCAGTTGCTGCTGTTCGGCGCCGCGCTGCTGGCCACCAGCGACCAGGGCCGGGTGGTGGACCTGGCGACCCGCCGGCCGGTACCGGCTGCCGCGCAGGAATCCGGCCAGGGATGATGGTCGGCGTGGGAACCCTGATGACGCTGGACCTGCCGGCCGGAGCGCCGGCCCTCACCATGCCGTGGATCATCACCTTCGGCCCGCTCGACGATGACGAGGAGTGGGAGCCGGTGGTGGTCGGACCCTATGAGCGCGAGCACGCCCTGGCGCTGGCGGAGGAGATCGTCTCCGCCGACGATCTGATGGCGGTCGTGGAGCCGGTGCTGCCGCACACCTCGGTGCAGGATATCCGGGCCGAGATCGCCGTCGCCATCGCGGCCGGTGAGGCGATCGAGGAGGAGGTGCTCGACGGCGAGCCGGGCGCCGACGGGATCGACGCGGCGACCGCGGCTGCGTCCGATGTGGACGGTGAGACGGCGGAACCGGCCGGCAGCGCCGGCCCGCCCAGCCCGGAGGAGATACGGGCCGGCTTCGCCAGGATCGCGGCCCGGCTCACCGTCCCGCAGTAACCGGGCCGGTTGAGCCGCGTACCACCAGTTCCGGGCCGAAGACGTACTCCGAGTGCGGCCCGGAGCCGCCGTTGATCCCATCGACGAGCGCCTGTACCGTCGCGTTCGCCATCGCGCGCACCGGCTGCCGTACCGTGGTCAGCGGCGGGTCGGTGAAGGCGATCAGTGGCGAGTCGTCGTACCCGACCACCGAGACGTCGCCCGGCACCGTGAGGCCGGCGGCGCGCGCCGCCCGGATCGCGCCCAGTGCCATCAGGTCCGAGCCGCAGACGATGCCGGTGACGCCGCGCTCCAGTAGCCGCGCCGCCGCCGCGTGCCCACCCTCCACTCCGAACAGTTGGGACAGCTGCACCTGCTCGGTCAGCCCGTACGCGGCGCAGGCGGCCTGGTAGCCGGCGAGCTTGCGCTGCACCGGCACGTACCGGTCGGGACCGCTGACCAGGCCGATCCGCCGGTGCCCGAGCGCCACCAGGTGGGCGGTGGCGAGCTGGCCGGCGGCCCGGTCGTCGCAGGAGACGAAGGGCGCCGGTACCTCCGGCATGAAGCCGTTCACCAGCACGATCGGCAGCGGCCGGTCGACCAGTTTCCGGTACCGGTCCGGGTCGGTGGTGGTGTCCGCGTGGTGTCCGGAGACGAAGATGATGCCGGCCACCGAGCGGTCGGTGAGCATCTCCACGTACTCGTCCTCGGTCACCCCGCCCAGCGGCCGGCTGCACAGCACCGGGGTGTACCCGTAGTCGGTCAGGGCCGCCTCGATCAGCTGGGCGAAGAGCGGGAAGATCGGGTTCTCCAGCTCCGGCACGATCAGCCCGACCAGTCCTGCGCTGCGCTTGCGCAGCCGCTCGGGGCGCTCGTACCCGAGGATGTCCAGCGCGGTCAGCACGGCGTGCCGGGTGTCCGGGCTGACCCCGGGCCGGTCGTTGAGCACCCGGGAGACGGTCGCCTCGCTGACTCCGGCCTGCCGCGCGAGATCGGCCAGGCGGAGCCGGTCGGGCGGGTGCCGGTCGGGCGGGTGCCGGTCGGGCGGGTGCCGGTCGGGCGGGTGCCGGTCGGAGGGGCCGGGACGGGCGGGCATGCAGGCACTCTAGAGCATGGTGCAAGACTTTGCGAAAGATCTCAGCAAGGTCTTTCGCACGCTGCAACAGCTTGCTAATCTCCCCGACACATCCCCTATCCCGCGAGGAGACCTCCGATGCGCATCCGAAGCACGGGTGTGGTCGTCGCATCTGTGTTGACATTGGCCGCCGCAGCATGCGGCAGCGGCACGGCGGCGCCGAGTTCGTCGAGCGCGCCGAAGAACAACGGCGGCACGCTACTGATCTGGGCCGACGACCAGCGTGCCGCCGCGCTCAAGCCGTTCGCCGACAAGTTCGGCAAGGACAACGGCGTCACGGTTACGGTGCAGGCAATCTCCAAGGACCAGCAGACCACCTTCGTCACCGCGTCCCAGGCCGGCAAGGGCCCGGACGTGATGGTCGGCGCGCACGACTGGATCGGCAACCTGGTGCAGAACGGCGCCATCGACCCGATCCAGCTCACCGACGCGCAGAAGAGCCAGTACGCCGACATCGCGCTGAAGGCGGTCACCTTCAACGGCCAGCTCTACGGTGTGCCGTACGCCATCGAGAACGTGGCGCTGATCCGCAACACCGACCTCGCGCCGACCGCACCCTCCACAATGGAGGATCTGGTGGCGCAGGGCAAGGCGTTGAAGGCGGCCGGCAAGGTCAGCAACATCATGGCGCTGCAGGTCGGGCAGACCGGCGACGCGTACCACATCTATCCACTCTTCACCTCCGCCGGCGGGTACCTGTTCGGCACCAAGTCCAATGGGGACTACGACCCGACCGACCTGGGTGTCGGCAAGCCCGGCTCGGTGGCCGCGTTCCAGAAGATCCGGGCGCTGGGCGAGAAGGGCTCCGGTGCGTTGACCCGGTCCATCACCGCGGACAACGCGATCCCCACCTTCACCAGCAAGAAGACCGCCTTCCTGATCAGCGGCGAGTGGGCGCTGCCGGACATCAAGAAGGCCGGCATCCACTACGACATCACCCCGGTGCCCGCCTTCGCCGGCGGCAAGCCGGCCCAGCCGTTCATCGGCGTGCAGGCGTTCTATGTGGCGAGCAAGGGCAAGGACAAGGCGCTGGCCAACGAGTTCGTGGTCAACTACCTGACCCAGCCCGACCTGCAGGTTGCGCTGTACCAGGCCAACCCGCGCCCGCCGGCGCTGACCGCCGCGCTGGACCAGGTCAAGGCGAGCGACCCGGACGTGCAGAAGTTCCTGGACGCTGGCAAGGGTGGCGCGGTGCTGCCGGCGATCCCGCAGATGGCGGCGATCTGGGACCCGTTCGGCAAGGCTGAGGCTGCCATCATCGGTGGAGCGGCGGTACCGTCCACAGTGGCCGCAGCGGCGAAGACAATCACCGATCAGATCAACAAGTAGCGTGGTACCGCGGACCCTGGCTGGCCAGGCCGGGAAGATCCTGCTTCTCGGCCTGGTCACCGCGCTGGCTGTCTGGGGCGCGCAGCCGCTGGTCGCGGCGCACGCGTGGGTCGCGCTCGGGGTGCTCGTCGCGGTCACCGCGGTGATCTTCCTGGTGTACCTCTGGCGCCGGCCGGTCCCGGCGAAGTACCTGCTGCCCGGCACCCTGTTCCTGATCGCCTTCCAGGTGGTGCCGATCCTCTACACGGTGAGCACCGCGTTCACCAACTACGGCGACGGGCACCGGGGCAGCAAGCAGGACGCGGTGGTGGCGATCCAGTCGGCGTCGGTACGCCAGGTGCCTGGTTCCGTCGAGTATGGACTCTCGGTCGCCACCACCGGCGACCCGGCCACCGGGGACCTGGTCTTCCTGCTCGCCGACCCGGCCGGCAAGGCGTACCTGGGCGACGCGGACGGGCTGCGCCCGCTGCCGGCGGCGACCGTATCCGGTGGCCGGGTCACCGCGGCCGACGGGTACACCCTGTTGAACCTGGGCCAGGCCAGCGCGCGCAGCAGGGAAGTGGTCGCCTTCGTGGTACCCACCCGGGTGGGCGCGATCCGCGCCAACGGCATCACCCGGGCGTACGAGGGCGAGGCGAGCCAGCGCTATGACCCTGGCTGTGACTGCGTCACCGACACCGCGAGCGGGCATGTGTGGCGGGCGGAGAACGCCAACGGGTACTTTGTGGACAGTGCCGGGCAGCGGCTGCCGCAGGGCTGGAAGGTGAATGTCGGGCTGCGCAACTTCGGCTCGGCGCTGACCGACCCGCAGATCCGCGGGCCGTTCTTCGGCACCCTGGTGTGGAACTTCGCCTTCGCGCTCGGCTCGGTGCTGGTGACCTTCGCGCTCGGGCTGCTCTGCGCGCTGGCCATGCACTCCGACCGGGTACGCGGCCGCAGTGTGTACCGAGTACTGATGGTGCTGCCGTACGCGATGCCGTCTTTCGCCATGCTTCTGGTCTGGACAGACATGTTCAACCAGCAGTTCGGTCTGCTCAACCGGCTGCTGTCGACCAATGTGGACTGGCTGGGCGAGGTGTGGACCGCCCGGCTCGCGGTGATCCTGATCCAGCTCTGGCTCGGGTACCCGTACATGTTCCTGGTCGCCACCGGCGCGCTGCAGGCGATCCCGCGCGAGCTGGCCGAGGCGGCCGAAGTGGACGGTGCCGGTGCCTGGCAACGGTTCCGGGCGGTCACCCTGCCGCTGTTGCTGGTCGCGCTCTCGCCACTGCTGATCTCGTCGTTCGCGTACAACTTCAACAACTTCAACGCGATCCGCCTGACCACCGAGGGTGGTCCGTTCCCGGCCAGCAACCCGACCGCGGGCGGGACCGACCTGCTGATCACCTACATGTACCGGCTCGCCTTCGGCGCGCAGGGCGCCCAGTACGGCTTCGCGGCGGCCATCTCGGTCTACATCTTCACCATCGTGGCGATCGTCTCGGCGGTCAGCTTCCGGCGCACCCGCCGGCTGGAGGAGGTGTATTCGTGAGGCTCATCTGGTGGCGCCGGGTCGGCTGGCGGCACGCGGTCGGTGCATTCGCCGTGCTCTTCTCGCTCTTCCCGATCGTCTTCGTACTCTCCGCGGCGCTCAACCCGGTCGGCTCGCTCGACTCGACCAACGTGTTGCCGACCGGCGCCGGGCTGGCCAACTTCACCAGCCTGTTCCGGGGTACCGACTTCGGCCGGTGGTACCTCAACTCGGTGCTGATCTCCGGCCTCTCCGCGTTCAGCGGCGTCCTGCTCTCCATGCTCGCCGCATACGCCTTCTCCCGGATGCGGTTCGCCGGGCGCCGGGTGGGCCTGCTGGCGCTGCTGCTGATCCAGATGTTCCCGCAGTTTCTCGCGGTCGTCGCGATCTTCCTGATCTTCAGTAGGCTCGGCGACTACTATCCCGCACTCGGCCTGAACAGCCCGTGGGGTCTGCTGCTGCTCTACCTCGGTACCGCGCTGGGCGTCAACACCTGGCTGATGAAGGGTTTCCTGGACACCGTACCGAAGGAGATCGACGAATCGGCAGCGATCGACGGCGCCAGCCATGCCCAGGTCTTCTTCCGGATCACCCTGCCGCTGGTCAGTCCGATCCTCGCGGTCACCGGGCTGCTCGGCTTCATCGGCAGCATCAACGAGTTCCTGCTCGCGGCGACCTTCCTCACCGACCCGGAGCAGAAGACTCTCGCGGTCGGCCTGTACGGGTTGATCGCCGGACAGCGCAACGCCAACTTCGGCATGTTCTGCGCCGGCTCGCTGCTGGCCGCCATCCCGACCGTGATCCTGTTCCAGTTCCTGCAGCGCTACATTGTCTCCGGTCTAACCGTGGGGGCGGTCAAGGGATGATCCAT
>JAFMQQ010000585.1 GCA_017354595.1 Micromonosporaceae bacterium | reverse complement strand
GTGCTCGACCCGGCCCGGGCGGCCGGACTGCGGGACGGCGCCGGCATCAGCCTGGCCGAGGCGATACGGGCGACCGGCGCCGACCCGGCCGGGCTCGGACCGGATCCGGCTCTGCTGCGCCGGATCGGCGCCTTCGTGGAGTTGCACGTCGAGCAGGGCAGGGCATTGGCGGGCCGGCCGGGTGGGCCCGCGGGCAGATCCGCACCGGTGGGCGTGGCGAGCCGCATCTGGCCGCACGGCCGGTGGCGACTGGAGTTCCGCGGCGAGGGCAACCACGCCGGTACCACCGCGATGGGCGACCGGCACGACCCGATGCTCACCTACGCGTACACCGTGCTCGCCGCGAACAAGGAGGCCCGGCTGGCCGGCGGGTACGCCACCATCGCGCGTACCACCATCGAACCGGGCGCCACCAACGCCATCCCGTCCCGGGTCGACGCCTGGCTGGACGCCCGGGCACCCTCCACAATGGAGCTGGAGAAGCTGGTCGCGGCGATCGCGTCGCGGGCGGCAGACCGGGCCGGCCGGGACGGTACCGGCTTCACGATGAGCGAGGAGTCCTGCTCGCCGGCGGTCGAGTTCGATCCGGCGCTCCGGGACCGGCTGGTGTCTATTTTGGACGGTGCTCCGGTGCTACCCACCGGCGCCGGGCACGATGCGGGTGTGCTTGCCGCGCGGCTGCCGACCGCGATGCTCTTCGTCCGCAACCCGACCGGCGTTTCGCACGCACCCGCCGAGTACGCGACCGACGAGGACTGCGCCGCCGGCGTCGAGGCACTCGCGGCGGTGCTCGCCGACCTCGCCACCGGCACAGACCCGGCCGCCAACAGCGACCTAGCCACCGGCACCGACCGAGCCGGCAACACCGACCCTGCCGCCGACACCCACCGAGCCGGCAACAGCGACCCGGCCGGCAACACCGACCCTGCCGGCAACAGCGGGCTGGCCGGCGGGTGACCACCTACCACGCCGAGTACGCCTGGCTGGCCGGAGTGCCGATCCCGGCGGCCGACGTGCTGATCGAGGTCACCGACGGGCGGTTCACCCGGGTCGAGGCCGCCGCCGACCGGCCGCCCGGCGCCCACTGGCTGCCCGGGCTCACCCTGCCCGGCCTGGCCAACACCCACTCGCACGCCTTCCACCGCGCCCTGCGCGGTCGCAGCGGCGGCCTGCGGGCAGGCGCCGGCGGCGGCAACTTCTGGACCTGGCGGGAGCGGATGTACGACCTGGCGCAGCGGCTGCACCCCGACACGTACCAGCGGCTGGCCACGGCCACCTTCGCCGAGATGGCGCTGGCCGGCATCACCTGTGTCGGCGAGTTCCACTACCTGCACCACCCGCCCGGCGGCGGCCGGTACGCCGACCCGAACGCGATGGGGCATGCGCTGATCGCCGCGGCCGGGCGGGCCGGCATCCGGATCACCCTGCTCGACGCGCTCTACCTCACCTCCACTGTGGATGGTGACCCGCTGGAGGGGGTACAGCACCGGTTCGGCGACGGTTCGGTCGCCGCCTGGGCGCAGCGGACCGGCCGGCTTGCACCGGAGCCGCACGCGCGGATCGGTGCCGCCGCCCACTCGGTCCGCGCCGTACCGGCCGACGCGCTCACCGAGCTGGGCAAGCTCGCAACGGACATACATATCCACCTCTCCGAGCAGCCCGCGGAGAACACCGCCTGCCAGGCCCGGTACGGCTGCTCCCCGACCGAACTGCTGGAGCGCTGCGGGTTGCTGGGCGCCGGTACCACCGCGGTGCACGCCACCCATCTGTCCGAAGTGGACGTTCGCCTGCTCGGCGGCGCCGGTACCACCGTGTGCCTTTGCCCAACCACCGAGCGCGACCTCGCCGACGGCATCGGCCCGGGCCGGGCGTTGCGCGATGCCGGCGCCGCGCTGTGCCTGGGCAGCGACTCGCACGCGGTGATCGACCTGTTCGAGGAGGCCCGCGGGATCGAGGCACACGAGCGGCTGGCAACGCGGCGGCGTGGCCACTTCGACGCCGGCGAGCTGCTCACCGCGGCCAGCGCAACCGGGCACCGGGCGCTGGGCTGGCCGGACGCCGGGACGATCGCCCCTGGGCAGCGGGCCGATCTGGTGACGGTACGGCTGGACAGCGTGCGGACGGCGGGTACCGGCCCGGCCGGCGCGCTCGCTGCCGCCACCGCGGCCGACGTATGGTCGGTCATTGTGGACGGTCGCGACGTGGTACGCGAGGGCCGGCATACCAGCATCGACGTGCCCCGAGCGCTTGCCACGGCGGCGCTGGAAACGGCGGTGGGTGGGCTGTGACGACGCTGATCACCGGCATCGGTGAGCTGGTCACCAACGACCCCGGCCTGGGCGACGGTCCACTGGGGATAGTCGAGCGGGCGGCACTGGTCATCGAGGACGGTCGGGTCGCCTGGGTCGGGCCGGCCCGGGACGCGAGCGGCGCCAGGGCGCCCGCCGCCGACGACCGTATCGACGCCCGGGGCGGCACGGTGATCCCCGGATTCGTGGACAGCCACACCCACCTCGTCTTCGCCGGGGACCGGGCTGCCGAGTTCGCCGCCCGGATGGCCGGCCAGCCGTACACCGCCGGAGGCATCGCCAGCACGGTTGCCGCCACCCGCGCGGCGACCGACGAGCAGCTGCGTGCCAGCGTGCGACGGCTGGCCGGTGAGGCGCGCCGGCAGGGCACCACGACTATCGAGATCAAGAGCGGGTACGGACTGACCGTGCCCGACGAAGCCCGGTCGCTGCGCATCGCCGCCGAGTTCACCACCGAGACGACCTTCCTCGGCGCGCACGTGGTGCCGCCGGGTACCGACGCCGACGCGTACACGGAACTGGTCTGCGGTGCGATGCTGGCGGCCGCCGCACCGCACGCCCGGTGGGTTGATGTCTTCTGCGAGCGGGGTGCCTTCGACGCCGACCAGTCCCGCGCGGTGCTCGCCGCCGGGTCCGCGGCCGGGCTGCTGCCCCGCGTCCACGCCAACCAGCTC
>JAFMQQ010000584.1 GCA_017354595.1 Micromonosporaceae bacterium | reverse complement strand
GAGGATCTGGAGACCGGCGGCAACGTTCTCCCCTTCCATGCCACCGTGCCAGCCGGCACCGTGCCAGCCGCCACAGTGCCGGCCGCAAGCGATGGAGCCACGGAGGACGGCGGCGGCTCCCTGTTCGGGCTCTCCGGCGCGCCGACCGGGCGGCGGGTACGGGCCCGGCTGGCCCGGTTCAACGCGCCGTGGCAGAGCCAGACGGTCAGCGAGGTGCTGGAGCCGCTGATCGCCACCCATCGGGCCAGCCACCCGAAGGCCGATATCCGGCAACTGCAGCATGCGTTTGAGACGGCGGCCCGGTGGCACAGCGGCCAGTACCGCAAGTCCGGCGACCCGTACATCACCCATCCGCTGGCCGTGGCGAATGTCCTCGCCGACCTCGGCATGGACACCACCACACTGGTCGCCGCGCTGCTGCACGACACCATCGAGGACACCAGCTACACGCTGGACGAGATGCGCGCCGACTTCGACGACGAGGTGGCCCTGCTGGTCGACGGGGTGACCAAGCTCGACAAGGTGAAGCTGGGCGACGCGGCCAAGGCGGAGACGATCCGCAAGATGGTCGTGGCGATGGCGAAGGATCCCCGGGTACTGGTGATCAAGCTCGCCGACCGGCTGCACAACATGCGGACGCTGACCTTCCTGCCCCGCCCCAAGCAGGAGCAGAAGGCGAAGGAGACGCTGGAGATCCTGGCCCCGCTGGCACACCGGCTCGGCATGAACACGATCAAGTGGGAGCTGGAGGACCTCGCCTTCGGGACGCTCTTCCCGAAGAAGTTCGAGGAGATCAATCGCCTGATCAACGAGCACGCGCCGCAGCGCGACGCGCTGCTGCGCCAGGTCATCAACAAGGTCAACACCGACCTGCGCACCTCGAAGATCAAGGCCGGGGTCTCCGGGCGACCCAAGCACCTGTACTCCATCTACCAGAAGATGATCAGCAGGAGCCGGGAGTTCGCCGAGATCTACGACCTGGTCGGCGTACGGATCCTGGTCGATACGGTGCGCGACTGCTATGCGGCGCTCGGCGTCATCCACGCGAACTGGCAACCGGTACCGGGCCGGTTCAAGGACTACATCGCGATGCCGAAGTTCAACATGTACCAGTCGCTGCACACCACGGTGATCGGGCCGAACGGCAAGCCGGTCGAGATGCAGATCCGCACCAACGCGATGCACCGCACCGCGGAGTACGGCATCGCCGCGCACTGGCGGTACAAGGAGACCAAGGGCGCCACCATCGTCGGCCCGCCCGCACACATCGACGAGATGACCTGGCTGCGCCAGCTGCTGGACTGGCAGCGGGAGGCGAGCGACCCGAGCGAGTTCCTCGACGCGCTGCGCTTCGACCTGTCCAGCCAGGAGGTGTACGTCTTCACGCCCAAGGGCGACGTGGTGGCGCTGCCGACCGGGTCGACTCCGGTGGACTTCGCCTACGCGGTACACACCGAGGTCGGGCACAAGTGCATCGGCGCGCGGGTGAACGGCAAGCTGGTGCCGCTGGAGTCGATGCTCTCCAACGGCGACGTGATCGAGATCTTCACCTCCAAGTCGGAGACGGCCGGTCCGACCCAGGACTGGCTGGGCTTTGTGAAGAGTCCGCGGGCGCGCACCAAGATCCGCCAGTACTTCAACAAGGAGCGTCGGGAAGAGGCGATCGAGGAGGGCAAGGACGCGATCGCCAAGCAGATGCGCAAGCAGGGCCTGCCGCTGCAGCGGATGCTCACCCACGACACGCTGATGACCATCGCCCGGGACCTGCACCTACCCGACGCCGCCTCGCTCTACGCGGCGGTGGGGGAGAGCCAGGTCTCCGCGCAGAGCGTGGTGGCCCGCCTGGTCGCCGCCTACGGCGGCGAGGAGGGCGCGGTCGAGGACATCGCCGAGACCGCGGTCGCGACCCGGCCGCCGCGGGTACGCCCCGCCGCGCATGACCCGGGTGTGGTGGTCGACGGCGGCGGTACCGATGTGTGGATCAAGCTGGCTCGGTGCTGCACGCCGGTACCCCCGGACGCGATCTTCGGCTTCGTCACCCGTTCCGGCGGAGTCAGCGTGCACCGCGAGGACTGCACCAACGCGGCCGAGCTGCAGGCCCAGCCGGAGCGGCTGGTCGAGGTCTCCTGGAAGCCGAACAGCACCTCGACCTTCCTGGTCTCGATCCAGGTGGAGGCGCTGGACCGGCACCGGCTGCTCGCCGACGTCACGCGGGTGCTCTCCGAGGAGCGGGTCAACATCCTCTCGGCCACCGTTGCCACCACCCGCGACCGGGTCGCGTTGAGCCGGTTCGCCTTCGAGATGGCCGACCCGAAGCATCTCGGCCACCTGCTCACCGCCGTACGCAAGGTGGAGGGCGTCTACGACGCCTACCGGGTGACCTCAGGCACCTGACCCGCCTCGCCCGCCGGCCCGCCTCAACCCGTCAGCCCGGGTTGGTCGAGGCGGAAGCGGCGGCCGACGGTGCGCCGCTGGTCATCGTCAGCGACGTGATGGTCAGCGGGATCTTGGGCTTGCCGGTGTTCGGGTCGGAAGCGGTCGCCGGGGTCAACCCGCCCGCGGCCACCTTCTGCACCACGTCCAGACCGGAGGTGATGTACCCCAGCACCGTGAAGTTGCCCGGCAGGGCCGAGGTGGGTGCGCCCTGGCTCTGGCTGTTCGGGTCGTCCTCGGTGTTCTGGTACACCAGGAAGAACTGGCTGGAGTTGACCGTGGAGTCGGGCGGGACGCCCACGGCGACCATGCCGGTGGTGTACGTGGGCCGGTTGCCCGCCGGGGCGTTCTCGGCCGGATAGGTGTAGGTCGGGCCGCCCTTGCCGCTGCTGGTCGGGTCGCCGCACTGGACGATGAAATAGCCGCTGTTGTGCATCCGGTAGCACGAGGTGTTGTCGAAGAAGTGCTTGTCGGCGAGGTACTTGAAGCTGGCCGTGGCGCACGGGACCTTCTGTACGTCGATGCTCACCGTGATCGGGCCCTGGTTGGT
>JAFMQQ010000583.1 GCA_017354595.1 Micromonosporaceae bacterium | reverse complement strand
CCTTTCCCGCCTGTGATCGGGCGCCAAGGTACTGCCACGCCCACCACCCCAAAAGCTGGCTGGACGGCGGCCCGACCTGCCTGGCAAACGGAGTTCTCCTCTGCAGCGTTCATCATATGATCATCCATAGTGGAGAGTGGCAGGTCTACATCGCCGCCGACGGCATGCCCGAGTTCATACCCCCACCCTGGATCGACGAACACCAACGCCCGATGCGCAACAACCGAAGACCACCCACGCCGCCGTAGCTGGCGGGAGGAGGTTCGTCGGCTGGGCGACGTTCCCCGCCGGATCGGGCAGGGCAGGATAAGGAGGTGCACACCGACTACGACGAGCACCACCACCCGCACGACGAGCACCACCGGCAGGACGAGCCCGAGATGGATGATGGGCAGGACACGCACGACCATGATCATTGGCATGGGCACGGGCACGGGCACGATGGCAAGCATGATCATGTCCACGGGCACGCGGCAGGGCACGGTCACGGCGATGGGCACGATCACGACGATGGACACGATCACGACGATGGGTACGGTCACGGGGCCGGGTACCCGGTCGGCGCGTGGTGGCGCCGGTTGACCCGACGACTGACCCACAGGCTGACCCATCAGCTGACGCACCTGGTCGCCCCGCACTCGCACGACAGCGTCGACAAGGTCGACGCGGCGATGTCCGCCAGCAAGGAGGGCATGCGGGCGTTGTGGCGATCGCTCGCCATTCTCGGCGCGACCGCCGTCCTGCAGGCCGTGGTCGTCACCGTCTCCGGTTCGGTGGCACTGCTCGGCGACACGCTGCACAACTTCGCCGACGCACTCACCGCGGTACCGCTTGGGCTGGCGTTCCTGCTCGGACGGCGGCCGGCGAACCGGCGCTACACCTACGGGTACGGTCGTGCCGAGGATCTGGCCGGCATCGTGATCGTCCTGGTGATCACCGCGTCGGCCGTGGCCGCCGCGGTCGCCGCCGTCGACCGGCTGGTACACCCGCGCGGCGTCAACCACCTGTGGGCGGTGGCGGTCGCCGCTGTGCTCGGCTTCCTCGGCAACGAGTGGGTGGCCCAGTACCGGATCCGGGTCGGCCGGCGGATCGGTTCCGCCGCCATGGTCGCGGACGGGCTGCACGCGCGGGCCGACGGGTACACCTCGCTGGCGGTACTGGTCGGCGCCGGCGGGGTGGCGCTGGGCTGGCACTGGGCCGACCCGGTGGTGGGCCTGCTCATCACGCTCGCCATCCTGCTGGTGCTGCGGGACGCCGCCCGCGAGGTGTACCGGCGCCTGATGGACGCGGTCGACCCGGCGACACTGGACGCGGTGGAGGCGACCCTGCGCGGTACCCCTGGCGTGCTGGACGTCTCGGCGCTGCACCTGCGCTGGATCGGGCACGCGCTGCGGGCGGAGTGTGCGATCGTGGTGGAGACAGACCTGTCGGTGCTTGCCGCGCACCGGATCGCCGTGGCGGCGGAGCACCGGCTCATCCATGACGTACCGCGGCTGACGTCGGCTCTGGTGCACCCGGACCCGGCGCCGCATGACGGGCTGGACCACCACGAGGATCTCGCGCACCACACAGCCGGTGAAACCAGCACAGCGAAAGAAACGACGGCCAGTGAAACCCGGCCGGCTGATTGAGGAGTCCACTGTGGAGAGAGCGCCACGCGGTACCACGCTGACCGCGCGCGGCTGGCCGCAGGAGGCGGCGCTGCGGATGCTGCAGAACAACCTGGACCCGGACGTCGCCGAACGTCCCGAGGACCTGGTGGTCTATGGCGGCACCGGCAAGGCGGCGCGGGACTGGCCGTCGTACCACGCCCTGGTGCGGACGCTGACCACACTCGCCGGCGACGAGACGATGCTGGTGCAGTCGGGCCGGCCGGTCGGCGTCTTCCGCACCCACGAGTGGGCGCCCAGGGTGCTGATCGCCAATGCGAACCTGGTCGGTGACTGGGCCACCTGGCCGGAGTTCCGGCGGCTGGAACGGCTCGGGCTGACCATGTACGGGCAGATGACCGCCGGCTCGTGGATCTACATCGGCACCCAGGGAATCCTGCAGGGCACCTACGAGACGTTCGCCGCGATCGCGCAGAAGCGGTTCAGCGGCTCGCTGTCCGGCACGCTGACCCTGACCGCGGGCTGTGGCGGCATGGGTGGCGCCCAGCCGCTTGCGGTGACCATGAACGGCGGTGCCTGCCTCATCATCGATGTCGACCCGGAGCGGTTGCGGCGCCGGCTACGGACCCGCTACCTGGACCGGATAACCTCCACAGTGGACGAAGGAGTACGGCTGGCGGTGGAGGCGAAGCGGCAGCGGCTGCCGCTGTCGGTCGGGGTGGTGGGCAACGCCGCGACGCTGCTGCCGGAGCTGCTGCGCGCGGGCCTGCCGGCCGATATCGTCACCGACCAGACCTCGGCGCACGACCCGCTCAGCTACGTCCCCGAGGGCGTGGACCCGGAGGCGGCCCGGGAGTACGCCTCGGCCAAGCCGGAGGAGTACACCCAGCGGGCGCGCACATCGATGGCCAGGCATGTCGAGGCGATGGTGGGTTTCCTCGACGGTGGAGCCGAGGTCTTCGACTACGGCAACTCGATCCGCGGCGAAGCGAAGCTGGGCGGCTTCGAGCGCGCGTTCGCGTTCCCCGGCTTCGTTCCGGCCTACATCCGGCCGCTGTTCTGCGCCGGCAAGGGGCCGTTCCGCTGGGCGGCGCTCTCCGGTGATCCGGCCGACATCGCGGCCACCGACCGGGCGATCCTGGATCTGTTCCCGGGCAACGAATCGCTGGCCCGGTGGATCCGGCTGGCCGGGCAGCGGGTCGCCTTCCAGGGCCTGCCGGCACGCATCTGCTGGCTCGGGTACGGCGAACGCGACCGGGCCGGGCGGCGGTTCAACGAGATGGTGGCATCCGGCGAGATCTCCGCCCCGATCGTGATCGGTCGGGACCACCTGGACTGCGGCTCGGTCGCCAGCCCGTACCGGGAGACCGAGGCGATGGCGGACGGC
>JAFMQQ010000582.1 GCA_017354595.1 Micromonosporaceae bacterium | reverse complement strand
CCCCCCACCCCCGATCGGGTTCTCCGCGTGTGTCAGTACACGGTCAGGCTGCGCGCGTTGAGTGCCTCGAGGACCGGCTGGAAGAAGGTCACCCCGCCGGAGGTGCAGTTGCCGCTGCCGCCCGAGGTCAGGCCGAGAGCGGTATTGCCGGCGAAGAGCGGGCCGCCGCTGTCACCCGGCTCGGCACAGACCGTGGTCTGGGTCAGGCCGGTCACCCGGCCGTCGCCGACATAGTTGACGGTCTGGTTGAGCGCGGTAACGCGTCCACTGTGGACACCGGTGGTGCTGCCGCTGCGCGAGACCGACTGGTTCAGCGTCGGGTTCGCCGCCCCGGTGATGTCCCGGGTGGTGCCGTTGTAGAGGTCGACGGTGCCCGGCCGGGCGATCGACCCGGTGTACTGGAAGATCGAGTAATCGGCGCTGCCCGGGAAGACGCTGACCACCCTGGTACCGAGCACGGTGGTGTGGCTGGAGTTCGCGTACCAGGTCGCGGCGATGTTGCCGCAGTGCCCGGCGGTGACGAAGAACTGCGTACCGCTGCTGTTCTGCGCGTTGAAGCCGAGCGAGCAGCGCGCGCTGCCGCCGTAGATGGCGTCGCCACCGGCGATGAAAGTGCGGAACACACCGGCGATGTGGGTCAACCGGGCCGTGTCGCCGTAGCGCTGGAGCGCCGACCGCACCTGGGCGAGGCGGGCACCCGTGACGCTGTCATCGACCGAGACGACCACCTGGTCGGTGATCGGGTCAACCGCCCAGGCGGTGCCGGACAACCACATCGACCGGTCCAGGTCGGCCTTCACCCCGTTGAGCTTGGCCGAGCTGTGGGCGACCAGCTTCGGTACGGCGCCGGCGGTGCGGACCGCCTGCGCGGCGGCGGTGTCGGTCACTGCGACCACCATCCTGCCGCTGGCCGGGTCGAGGTACGAGCCGGCGGTGTGCTGGGCGCCGAGCCGCGCCTCCAGCGTCTGTACCGTCTGCGCGTCTGCGAGGGTGAGGGTCGCCGATGCGTTCGCGGCCGGCGCGAAGCTCAGCGCCGCGGCGGCGACGGTGGCCGCGACACCGATGAACAGGGCCTTCGTGGGTCTCACGGGTGCCTCCGAGGAAATGACCAGATGACTTCGGGCGATCCTCCCACCGCTGGGCGATAGATACAAGAATGGAAATATCGCCGAATGCCGATGCGCCGGGGGCCCGCGGTGGTAGGGCGCAACTTTCAGGCGATTTCCCGGTATCCGAGCCCCCGGCGGTACCCGCTGCATCGGGGCCGACCTGGGCAAACGCCGAGTGCGAGCGGAGCGCCGGAAAATGGCCCGGTTCGGCGGAGGGGGCCGGAGATCTAGCATCACGTCC
This sequence comes from Micromonosporaceae bacterium, assembly GCA_017354595.1. Taxonomy (GTDB): domain Bacteria; phylum Actinomycetota; class Actinomycetes; order Mycobacteriales; family Micromonosporaceae; genus DATEJJ01. The sequence goes on along the minus strand of JAFMQQ010000582.1, from coordinate 1,648 downwards.
GTGGATGGCTGGGCGTGCGCCGGGAACGCACGCCCAGCCCGTGGTTGACCGCCGAAGAGGGGAAAGGTACGTCATGTCGAAGCGCTATGGGAGGGTGGTTGCCGGCTTGGTCGTCGCGGTGATGGCGACCGCGGTCGGTCTGCTCCCCGGCACACCTGCGTCGGCGCACGGCGCCGCGCTCACTCCGGGCAGCCGGACCTACCTCTGCTATGTGGACGGTCTGAAGTCCACCGGTGAGCTGGTGCCGCAGAACCCGGCCTGCCGGGCGGCGACGGCGCAAAGCGGCGTGACGCCGCTGTACAACTGGTTCGCCGTCGGGAACCGCGACGGTGCCACCAGCGGCCAGATGGCGGGGTTCATCCCGAACGGCAAGCAGTGCAGCGGAAACAGCAACTACTTCGACTTCTCCGGCTTCGACCTGGTCAGCCCCGACTGGCCGAAGACGCACCTCACGTCGGGCGCCACGATCCAGATCAAGTACAACAAGTGGGCGGCGCACCCGGGCACCTTCCGGCTGTACATCACCAAGCCGGACTGGAACCCGAGCGCGCCGCTGACCTGGGACGAGTTCCAGAGCACGCCGTTCTCCACCGCCACCGATCCGCAGTCGGTTGGCAACCCCGGCGCGGTGGACAGCTACTACTTCTGGAACGCGACGCTTCCGGCCGGCTACACCGGATACAACATCATCTATTCGGTCTGGGCCCGCTCGGACAGCACCGAGACCTTCTATGGCTGCTCCGATGTGGTCTTCGACGGCGGTAACGGCGAGGTGACCGGTACCGGCGCCACCGCTCCGCCACCGCCGAGCACGACCTGCAGTGCCGCATACACCGTCACCAACAGCTGGCCGGGTGGCTTCCAGGGCCAGGTAACCGTCTCCAACCCGGGGACGTCCACCATGTTCGGCTGGACCGTCAACTGGGTCATGCCTGATGGTGAGACGATCGCCAGCGCCTGGAACGGTGTCCTGGCGCCGGCTTCCGGCTCGCTCGCCTCGGTGCGAAGCGCCGACTGGAACAGTACGATCGCGGCGGGCGGCAGCACCACATTCGGCTTCGTGGCCAACTTCTCGGGTACACCGACGGCGCCGAGCAGCATCTCCTGCACCAGCCCGTGACCGGTGATGGGTGGGCGGCCGCGCCGGCGGCCGCCCACCTTCCAACCCTCGCGTCGTCCAATGTGGACATCGATGGCCGGTGGCTGTCAGCCTGGCCCGGTGGACCGCGGGCCGGCACGGTGGCAGGATCACCGGATGGCCAGCGTAAGTGTGCGGTACATCGTCAATGACGTCGACGCGTCGATCAGCTTCTACTGTGGACTGTTGGACTTCCGCGAGGTGATGCACCCGGCGCCCACCTTCGCCATGCTCGCCCGGGATGACCTGCGGCTGGTACTCAGCGCACCCGGCGGTGGGGCGGGCGGCGGGCAGGCGATGCCGGATGGCCGGGTACCGGAGCCGGGCGGCTGGAACCGGTTCCAGCTCGAGGTGGACGACCTCGACTCCACTGTGGACAAGCTGCGGCGGGCCGGCGCCCGGTTCCGCAACGAGATCGTCGACGGGGTGGGTGGCCGGCAGATTCTGGTGGACGACCCGTCCGGGAACCCGGTGGAACTCTTCCAGCCGACCCGCGCCGAGGCGAGGCTT
>JAFMQQ010000581.1 GCA_017354595.1 Micromonosporaceae bacterium | reverse complement strand
CTCACGGTGTATCCGTTGGCCGGATCCGCGTTGGCCAGCAGGACCGCGTACGACCCGTCCGGCAGCAGCGAGTAGTAACCGTAGATGTTCGGCGTCGGTACCGGCAGCGTGCCGACCCGGGCGCCGTGTACCGCGAGCCTGCTCGCCAGCTGGTGCCCGTAGTAGGGCGGGAAGGGTGTGTTCACCGAAGGCTGCCCGCTGCCACCGGAGGAGAACATGCCGAAGTCGGCGGTACCCGTGCCGTAGTTGTGCACGTCCCACCAGTCCACGCTCTGCGCCCCGAACGACAGCCACTCCAACGAGTTGGCGGCCGCGAAGAGCGCACCAACCGGCTGCTCGTTCCAGCTGTTCTGAGTCTGCGACATGTTCGTCTCGCCGACCACGAAGTACGCTGTCGGGTCGTATGTGGACAGTGCCGCCTTCACTTCGGCCGCCGCGGCCGGGATGTTGTCGATCAGCTCCATAATGGACTGTGTCGTCTCGGTCGGCGTGCCGTTGATCGGGTACCAGTGCACGTCGGCGCAGTCGAAGTACTGCGCATCCGCCTGCAGGATCGTGCTGTTCCAGGTCTGCCAGTTGTCCACACCCGCGCCGGGTGCCAGCGCGCCATCCATCGCATAGTCGTAGCAGATCTGCGCGTTCGGGTCGGCCGCCTTCATCGCCTGCAGGTACGGCACCGCGTTGCTGGCGTACGAGGCCGGGGTGTGCGGGTTGGCGTGGGTGTCAGTCTCCCACGAGCCGTACAGCTCGTTGCCGATCTCCCACAGCGCCACGCCCTGCCCGCTGGTACCCGCCGCCTGCCTGACCCAGGCTCCGGCACTGGCCGGCGTATCCGAGCCGTAGTCGATGGTGACGAACTTCTGCCCGCCGGTGACCGCGTCCACCTGGTTGGAGAACTGCGCGAAGTTGACCGGCTGGACCGAACTGTTGACCGTGTTCGGCTGCCACAGGTACTGGTCGGCCCAGGATCCGCCCGGGTACCGGATCAGCCCGACGCTGGCCGCGGAGAGCGAGCCGGCGATCGGCGCATCGACGAAGTTGGTGTCCCACGCCGCCGTGTTGACTCCCAGCGGCTGCAGTGGCCCGGCGAGTACGGCGCTGCCCGACCCTTGGCTCGGTCCGGTGCAGGTGAGCGTGGGCGCCGGGTTGCTGGTGCCGTTGTAGGTGCCGTGGAAGCCCCACTGGGTACTCGCCCCCGGCGCCAGGTTCGCGTTGAAGCTCCCGCCCGGGGTCGCGGTGACCGTGGTGCCGTTCTGGGTGACCACCGCGCTGAATGGCGAGCCGGGGATGATGCTCTGCCCCGCCGGCCAGGTCCAGGTGATCGTCCAGCCGGTGATCGGGTACGGCGAGTTGTTGGTGACGGTGACCGTGGCACCGAAGTCGGGCGGGTTGTCCGACGGGGTCTGCCAGCCGATCGCGTAGGCACCGGTGCACGAGGCGCCGGTATCGGCCGAGGCGTTCTGGGTCGCCATCGCGGCCACCACCGCACCGGCGGCGACCAACGCGACGGCAAGCGCCGCGCCACGGCGCCTGCTCTTGAGGGAAGGCATGTTGCTCCTTGACGTGCGGGTGTTCAACGGATCCGGGGCGCGCTACGCGCCAGCCATCGACGTCGCTCCCACACGTCCCGCTGAGCATAACCCGGCACACCGGCCAGTCGTTGGTCTGCTGTCGCTCTGTGCACGGACGGGAGGAACCGAGCATGGGCCGCTGGAGACCTCGCCTGCTCGCCGGTACCGCACTGGTCGTCGCGGTCGGCTGGCTCACCCTGGTTCCGGCCGGATCGGCCGGCGCGCAGGCCGGTCAACCCTGGCGCGCGTACGTGGTCAGCAATGCCCGGGACGCGGTCAGCGTGATCAACACCGGCACCGGCGCGGTCGCCGCGACCATCGATGTGGGCCACAGCCCGATCGGGATCCAGCTGACTCCGGACGCCCGCACCGGGTACGTGGCGAACAACGGCTCGGGTACCGTCAGCGTGATCGACACCGCCAGGGACGTGGTCACCACGACCATCGGCGTCGGCGCCGGCCCGGCCTTCGTCGCGATCAGCCCGGACGGGAGCCGGGCCTATGTGACCGACAACCAGGCGAACACGGTGAGCGTCATCAATACCGCGACCAACCTCGTCATCGCCACCATCCCGGTCGGCGACAAGCCGATCGGAGTCGCGGTCAGTCCGGACGGGCGAAGCATCCTGGTCGCCGACAACGGCGCCGGTACGGTCAGCGTGATCAACGCGGCCAGCAACAGGGTCACCACCACCATCGACGTGGGTACCGGCCCGACCGACATCGCCTTCTCCCCGGACGGGCGGCGGGCGTACCTGACCGAGAACGGCGACGGCACGGTGAGCGTCATCAATACCGCGGCCGACCTCGTCGTCGCCACCGTCCCGGTCGGCGACAAGCCGATCGGAGTCGCGGTCAGCCCGGACGGCACTAAGGTCTACGCCGGCAACAGCGGCGCGGACACGGTCAGCGTGATCGACGCCGCAAGCGGCGCAGTCAAGCAGACGGTCCCGGGCAACAGCGGCCCGTTCGGCCTGGCGACCACCCCGGACGGTGCGCTGGTGTACGTCGCCGGCGCCAACTCCACCGCGGTCACCGTGATCGGCGCCGGCGGTACCGGGAGCATCGAGGTGGGCGCGGTACCGACCGGGGTCGCCATCACGCCCGACCAGGCGCCGGTGGCCCGGCTGGCCATCCGGCCCGCCCCGGCCGGCAATCCGTCCACACTGGACGCTTCAGCCTCCACTGTGGAGTTCGGTACGATCGCCTCGTACCGGTGGGACTTCGGCGACGGCAGCACGGCGACCACCACGAAACCGGTCGTGGCACACCGGTATCCGACCCCGGGCGACTACCCGGCCACCGTGACCCTGACCAGTTCCGGACGTACCTCAACCAGCCTGGTCTTCTCCGGCCGGACGGTGAGCCGCAACGGCGGGCCGCAGGCCGTCACCCGGGCCACCGTCGCCATCCCCGCCGGCGTCCCCG
>JAFMQQ010000580.1 GCA_017354595.1 Micromonosporaceae bacterium | reverse complement strand
GCCGGATCGGCCGTTTCCTCAACGTCACCGCAGAGACCGCGCGGCTGGCCAAGGTTGGCCCGATCAAGAACCAGAGCGAAGGCGTCGCCGCGATCCTCCGCTCCCCGATCACCGCGGTGCAGGTGGTCACCCTGCTGGAGGAGATGCCGGTACAGGAGACCAGCGACGCGATCGCCGAGCTGACCGCGCTGCAGATCTCGGTCGGGAAGGTGATCATCAACGCGACCCAGCCGCCACTGCTGGCGGGTACGAAGGTCAACCAGGCGGAGCTCCGCCGCGGGCTGGTCGCGGCCGGCCTGCCCGCCGACCGCGGTACCGTCGCCGGCCTGTACGCCGAGGCACAGGCGCACCAGATCCGGGGTGGTATCGAGGAGTCGCTGCGCGACGACCTGGCCGTGCTCGACCGGCCGTTGGTCGCCCTCCCGTTCCTGCCCGACGGGGTGGGTCGCGAGGGTCTGGACCAGCTGGCCGCGATACTCGGCGCAACCGCCTGACCTCCCGCGGATACGCTCGGATCTGTGTCGGATCATCGGCCGGTACGCCCGCACCTTGACGTGGACGCCATCCTCGCCGACCCGGGCGTGCGCATCGTGGTGTGCTGTGGCTCAGGTGGAGTGGGCAAGACGACCACCGCGGCCGCCCTCGCCTTACGCGCGGCCGAGGTACACCGACGCCGTACCGTCGTGCTGACCATCGACCCGGCCCGCCGCCTCGCGCAGGCCCTCGGTCTGTCCGAACTGGACAACACGCCCCGGCAGGTGAAGGGGACCAGCGCCGAGCTCTCCGCGATGATGCTGGACATGAAGCGGACCTTCGACGAGGTGGTGCTCGCGCACACCGACCCGGCGAAGGCCGAGGAGATCTTCGCCAACCCCTTCTACCAAGCCATGAGCTCCACCTTCTCCGGCACCCAGGAGTACATGGCGATGGAGAAGCTGGGCCAGCTCTACGCGGCCGGCGGGTGGGACCTGATCGTGGTGGACACCCCGCCATCCCGTTCCGCGCTGGACTTCCTGGACGCGCCGCAGCGGCTGTCCCGCTTCCTGGACGGCCGGATGCTGCGGGTGCTGCTGGCTCCGGCCCGGGCCGGCGGGCGCAGCGTATTCAATCTGATGACCGCGTCCTTCGGCGTCTTCGCCCGGGCGGTACAGCGGATTATCGGCAACCAACTCATCTCCGACCTCTCCGGCTTCGTCGCCGCGCTCGACTCCACCTTCGGCGGGTTCCGCCAGCGGGCCGAGCAGACCTACCGGATCCTGCAGGCCGACGAGACCGCATTTCTGGTGGTAGCGGCGCCCGAGCCGGACGCGATCCGGGAAGCTGGTTACTTCGCCGGGCGGCTGGCCGCCGAGCGGATGCCGCTGCACGGACTGCTACTCAACCGAGTGCACCAGGTGGCGGCGACCGAGCTGACCGAGCCGGCGAGTCTTGCCGCGGCCCAGTCGCTGGCGGCCGGCGGCGAGCATCCGGTGACGGTGGACGCGTTGAAGGTGCACGCGCTGCTCGCCAGGCAGGTGGCCCGCGAGACTGAGGTGGCAGCCCGGTTTACCGTCGAGCACCCGTCGGTACCGGTGGCCGAGGTGGCCGCACAGCCCGCCGACGTTCATGACATCGACGGGCTGCGCGAGATCGGGGTCTCGCTGAGCGCCCGCGCTTCCTAATCTTGGAGTGCCCTCCTGGGGCCGCGCGGGTGGCTCAGCGAGCTGATACGAGTTCCTTCTCCGCTTCGGCGGGCTGTGGCTCGGGCTGCCTGGCCAGGGCCGCCTCGAACATCTTCCGCCAGTTCGGTACCTGCGGGTGCCGGCGCAGCAACGCCCGCCGCTCCCGTTCGGTCATGCCGCCCCAGACCCCGAACTCGATGCGGTTGTCGAGCGCGTCCGCCAGGCACTCGTACCTGACCGGGCAGCCCCGGCAGACGCGCTTGGCCACGTTCTGCTCGGCACCCTGGACGAATAGCGCGTCCGGGTCTCCGTTGCGGCACGCGGCCAGGCTCGGCCAGTCAGCGATCATCATCTGTGCATGTCCCCCTTGTGCTCCCCCCGATCCGCCCTGGGTTCCGGCCGGTCGCGCCTCGCCCCGCCGGGCCGCCGTGGTACCCACATCCAGCCACGTCGAACCAGTCAGAGGCGAACGGAACTCTCCACCCGGGCGGTGCTTCTTCTTGCCCATGAAGATCTCGTTCCCGTGTTGCCGCATCATCATGCTCCGTAGTCGCCCAATCACGCAACGTTGTCGGCCAAATTCGCTAACTGGGATGCAAACCTCAAAACGCGAGCAACGCTCCCACTAGCGCGCGCCCCGGGGAGGACACCCAGCCGGGCTTGGATCAGCGGACGGGCCTGGACAACCAGACACGAGGGGTACGCGTGTAGCACAACGAGAACTTGACCGCATAGACGCGGTCAACGAGGACCCAGCGCGCAGACGTGGCCAGTGGTGTCGTGTCGCGTACCCTAGGGCGGTGACCTGGATGCGCAAACGTGATCGCAGCCTGTTCTCCAATGCCACGTCGCTACTAGTGAGCGGACTGCTCGCCGGCGTGGTTGTGGCCGCCGCGGCGTTCCCAGCGGTGGCGTTGACCGGTCTGGCCGCGAAGGCCACCTCAGATGCGTTTGACAGCCTGCCCAGCGTGCTGACTGTGCAGCAGTCGCCCCAGGTCTCCTATGTCTACGCGTCGGACGGCAAGACGCTACTCACCACGTTCTACGACGAGATGCGGGTGGACGTACCGATCAGCCAGGTCAACCCGCTCATGCCGCAGGCGATGGTGGCCGCCGAGGACATGCGGTTCTACCAGCACCACGGCGTCGACGCGCGGGGGGTGGCGCGGGCATTCGTCGCCAACCAGTCCGCCGGCCTCACCGAGCAGGGCGCCTCCACACTGACCATGCAGTACGTGCGCCAGGCGCTGGAGTACTCCTCCAGTTCGCCACAGGACATCGTGGACGCGACCGCCGATACGACCGGACGGAAGATCCGGGAGATGCGGTACGCGCTGGC
>JAFMQQ010000579.1 GCA_017354595.1 Micromonosporaceae bacterium | reverse complement strand
ATCGCAGCGGCCGAGCTGGCGACGTTCGCCGGCCGGCTCGGCTCGATCAGCGGGGTTGCCCAGGTACGCCAGCCGGTGCTGTCGGCGGACCGGCGTACCGCTCGGGTGCCGCTGGTACTGACCGCGGCGCCGTACTCGGGCGCGGCGCTCGATCTGGTCGCCGGCCCGCTGCGGGAGCAGGCCCGACTCGCCGCGCCGCCGGGCAGCACGGTGCTGGTCGGCGGAGCGACCATGACCAACGCCGACATCCGGCAGCTCACCAACCGGGACTTCTCGCTGGTCTTCCCGGTCGCCGCCGCGCTGTTCGCGTTGATTCTGGCCGGGCTGCTGCGGGCGGTGGCGGCGCCGGTCTATCTGGTCGCCATGGTGGTCGGCGGGTTCGCCGCCACACTCGGTGCGGCCGCCTGGGCCTTCGGCAACGGTTTGGCGTTCAGCATCCCGATCGTGCTGTACCTGTTCGTCACCGCGATCGGTACCGACTACAACATCCTGGTCACCGCGCGGCTGCGCGAAGAACTGCGGGAGGGCAGGTCGCCGCGGGAGGCGGCGGCGCTGGCGGTACAGCACGCCGGACCGTCGGTGGCGGCGGCTGCAGCGATCCTCGCCGGTGCCTTCGCCGCGCTACTCGTCGCGGGATTGCCGTTCTTCCGCCAGATCGGCTTCGCGGTCGCCGTCGGCATCGCGGTGGTCGCCCTGGTCGTCTCGATCCTGCTGGTACCGGCGGCGACCGCGCTGCTCGGTCGGGCGGCCTGGTGGCCATCCCGCCCCGACCGGCAGCGGCGGGTCCAGGAGCCATCGATTGACATGCATACCCGGGGTGGCGTCGGGGCAGGCGGCCGGAGTACCTGATCGCGGGGACCCACCGCCTCGGCCGCGGTGATCCGCGCCCTCGGCGGTGGCCAGGCCCGTGCGGGTCAGGCGGCGGGGTTGTGGCCGCCGTCGCCGTCGACCACCTGGTCCGGGTTACCATCCTGGTCGCGGTCGACCATGGTCACGTCGACCTTGCCGTCGCCGTCGGTGTCGAACTGGAACAGGTCGGCCTTGCCATCCCCGTCGGTGTCGCTGACCCACAGGTCGGCTTTGCCGTCCCGGTTGGTGTCGCCGACGATCAGGTCGGTGCGCTCGGAGCCGCGTGTCTCCACCTTCTCGCTGTCGCTCATCAGCGTTCCTCTCGAATGCGTCCGGGGTTCGTTGTGCGTGCCGGGGTTCACGGTAGGCCCCCTGGTCACATCCCGGCGACCCACCACCTGGGTAGCCTGCCAGGATGGACACCCTCGAACAGCTGTGGGCGGTCGACCAGCTACCGCACCGGATGGGCATCGTCGTGACCGAGGCGAGCCCGGAGCGGGTCGTCGGTACCATGCCGGTCGAGGGGAACACACAGGTGTACGGGCTGCTGCACGGCGGTGCCTCGTGCGTGCTCGCGGAGACGCTCGGCTCGGTCGGGGCGCTGCTGCACGCGGCCCGCGCGGGGTACGGCGTGGCGGTCGGAGTGGACATCAACGCGACCCACCACCGGTCGCTACGTAGCGGGACGGTCACCGGGGTGGCCACCCCGGTACACCTCGGCCGATCGATCGCAAGCTATGAGATTGTGCTCACCGATGAGGCCGGTCGGCGGGTCTGTACCGCCCGGCTGACCTGCGCACTCCGGGCGGCTCCGGCGCCTGATCCCGACACCGCATCGGGTCCGGCCGGGGGAAATGCGATTGCCGCTTGACGGCGCTTTTCTTGACGAGTCGGTTTAGTGTTGCCTGCGTGACCGGCCATAGTGAGGACCCTTACCTGGACGCGGAGACGGTCCTCCGGCTAGCCGCAAGCGGCGATGCTGACGCGGTGGTGAGCGCCTTCGACTCGGTGCTGGACCGGTCCGGGATGCGCGGCGTCTACCGGGTGGCCGTCTGCCTCGCCGCCACCATGGTCGGTGACGCGGCGCTGGGTGGCCCGTGGACGCTCGACTTCCCCGAGATCGAGGAGGCGGCGTACGACACCCGTTGGGTGGCCCGGTTCGTCAGCTCGTACGTCAACGCCGACCCGGCCACCGGCAAGGCACTGTTCGGCAGCGCGCTGGACAACGGCCAGCTACCGAACTGCATGCTCACGCTGGCCGGCTCGACCCTTGCCACGCTCCGCCGCCGCGCCGCGCCGGCCAGTGCCGCGCCGGCGGACCCGGCGAGTACCGCGGCCGACCCGGTGAGCGCCCCGCCGCCGGTCTAGAGCCGTCGATACATGATGTGCAGGTCGACGTAGCCGAGGCGGGCGTGCCGGAACGCCTCGGGTATGGTCCCGACGATTTCGAAGCCGAGCGACTTCCACAGCCGGATGGCGCGGGTGTTGGTACCCACCACCGCGTTGAACTGCATGCCGCGGTAGCCGAGTTCGCGGGCCCGGTCGACGATCCGCTCCGCGAGTGCCCGGCCGACTCCCTTGCCGGCGGCCCCGGCCGCCACCATGAAGCCGGCGTTGGCGATGTGCGCGCCGAGGCCGGGCTGGTTGGGCTTGAGCAGCGCGGTACCTTCGATGACGCCGTCCTGTTCGGCGACCCAGACCTCGGCCGGCCCGGGCAGCATCCAGACCTGGCGGGCCTCGGTCTCGCCGGTCCCGGGATCCCAGGTGTACGTCTCGCCGGCGGCTACGATCGCGTGCCAGATGGGCCAGATCCGCGCCCAGTCGGCATCGGTCGCCCGGCGGATGGTACGGCTCGTCACCGCCCCATCATTCCCCGTACTTCCCCGCGCTTAGTGCCGCCTGCCGATGGCCCTCGGCCGAGCCGGGCGGCTGGCCGTCATGCCTGGTACAGATCGAGGCGGTTGCCACTGGGATCGGAGACGCAGGACCACCGCGGTTTCCACGGGTGTCCCACGGGACAGGAGGTCGGCACGGTCGAGCAGCCGGTGCTGGCGCAGCATGGCGCGTAGCGCCGTACCGTCCGGATCGTCGATGGCCACCCGTACCGCGCCGAGCGGCACGTCGACGCGGCGCAGCGCACAGTTCAACCTTTGC
>JAFMQQ010000578.1 GCA_017354595.1 Micromonosporaceae bacterium | reverse complement strand
CAAGCGGGAGGAACCCTCCGTCGGTGCCCGCACTGAGCCCGGCGTCGATCGCCATGTCCAGCAGGGTGGTCACCACGGAGGCGAGCACCGCGGCCTGCGCCTTGACCTGTTCGGCGGTATCCGCATACATCGCCGCGGTCCTGTAGAGCACGGCACTCGCCCGGTTCAGATCGCCGGCGAACCGGTCCAGGCCACTCGCGCACGCGTCCGCGGCGTTGCCGGTCCAGACCTGGTCTATCTTGCGCACCCCGTCGTGGATGCAACTGGCCTGGTCGATGAGTGAGTTGCCGAGATGCTGGAACACCTCGGCGCAGGCGGCGAAGGCGGTCCAGTCTCCGGAGAGCGGCTTGACCAATTCGTCGATGATGTCGTAGGGGTGGTCGAGCAGCCCCAGGGCTACGGCGATCCTGCTTGCCTGCCAGATGAGCTCGCGGGCGTCGCTGGTCGGGCTGAGCGCATCGAACGGCAGGAACTCGAGCTGGTAGTCGGCCTGATAGTCGTGTGGTGGGCCGTACCAGTTGACCTGGCACATGGGCGGATCGCTGAACAGCTCCGGTCCGAGTCCCTGGTTGGCCGGTGGGATGGCCGGGCCGTGCTTGCCCGGATCATCGAGCGGGGCGAGGGTGGCATCCAGCCGGGCGGCGGCATCGGCGTCGTTGCGCCGGTAGTAGGCGGTGGCCGCCGTGATCGCGGTGGCGTATGGCAAGGCGTAGTCGTTGGCGGCTCGTTCCAGGTATGCCCCCACTCCGTTGACCACCTCCTGGTGCTCGCCGAGTAGCCAGTTGAGAACGCCCTCGGCCTGGCCGATGACCGTGTAGCGCTTCAGGTAGTCGTAGCCGCCTTGCAGTGCACCCCAGCGCCGCTCCATCAGCTGAGCCAGGCCGGGCAGGGCGCTGGTGTTCACACTGAAATTCATCCCTACCTCCCCGTCGACCATGTCGCTCTCCATGAGACGGGTGTACCGGGAAGGCTCGCAATGATCGACTGTCTACTGTGGATAACTTCCGGCGAATCGGGCAGGTGCTTCCACATCCTGGGATCCGCCCGCCCCTGCCGCCGTGGAACCGATCCGGTGCCGCCGGCCCCTAAGCAGGTGAAGGAGGTGCCCGTGGCGCAGACACCGGCCGAGCCGGCCTTCGAGGAGTTCGTCGCCGCGCGGTACCCGAGCCTGGTCCGGACCGGGTACCTGCTGACCGGCGACCGCGGCCATGCCGAGGACCTGGTACAGCACGCGCTGGCGCACACGTACCTGGCCTGGAACCGGCTCGACGAGGTGGCCAACGCCGAGGCGTACACCCGGACGGTCATGGTCCGCCAGGTGGTCCGCTGGCGGCGCCGGTGGCGCAGCGAGGTGCCCACCGATCCGCTGCCCGAACCCACCGGCACCGAACCCACCGGCGCGGACCATGCGTCCACTGTGGAGACTGCGCAGGCGGTGCGGCGGGCACTGGCGAGGCTGCCGGCGGCGCAGCGGGCGGTGCTGGTGCTGCGGTACTTCGACGACCTCTCCGAGGCGCAGATCGCCGAGGTGCTCGGCTGCTCGCCGGGGACCGTGAAGAGCAGGTCCAGCCGGGCGCTCGCCGCGCTACGCGCCGCCGGGCTGCTGAGTTCCGCGGTGGCGCAGACCCACGAGGGGGTACGCCGTGACTGAGCCGGAGAAGATCCGCACCCTGCTGGCGACGCTCGCCGACCCGCCGGGGGAGTTGACCGGTGCACCGCTGGCGCGGGTGCTCACCATCGCCCACGGGATACGCCGCCGGCGCCGGATCCGGTCGGTCGTGGTGGCCGCAGTGCTGGTGGTGGCGGTGGCCGTACCGGTCGCGGTCTTCGGTACGCACGCCAGCCAGCCGCGGCCGCCGCTCGCGCCAGTACCGGCACCGACGGCGTACCCGAGCACCGGCCCGGGTACCGTCGCGGCGCTCGCCACCGGCGATTGGTCGTCGCTGCCCGCCGCACCGATCGCGCCGCGGTCGGCGGACGCGACGGTCTGGACCGGCCGCGAGCTGATCCGGTGGGGTGGGATCGACAGCAAGGACGGCAGGCTCCTCGGGGACGGGGCGGCCTACGATGCCGCCACCAATCGCTGGCAGCTGCTGCCCCCCTCGCCGCTTGGTCCCCGGGACGATACGGCCTCAGTGTGGACAGGCACCGCCATGTTCATCTGGGGCGGCACCACGTTCGCGGCCGATGGGGCACGCTACGATCCGCGCACCCACCAGTGGCGCCGGCTGCCTCCGGCGCCGCTGCCCGCCCGGGTGGGTGCGCATGCGGTGTGGACCGGCCGGGAGGTGCTGGTGCTCGGGGGTACTTTCGCCATACCCGGCCCCACCACCTCGCCAGCGGGTGGATTCCCCGAGTCCTCCGATGGTGCCGCGTACGACCCGGCCACCAACCGGTGGCGCTCGCTGCCGTCGTTGCCGATCCGGCCGGGGTACGAACTGTACCGCTTGGACGCGTTCGCAGCCGGCGATGCGGTCTACGCGCTGGCCACCTCCAGGCATATGGGGCAGCGGGGTTCGGCTGGCGTGATCCAGTTCGCCCAGGATGTGTGGCGCTGCACGGATAGCTGCGCCCAGTGGCTTCCAGAGCCATCGAACGTCAGGCTGGCAGGCTCGCGCGGTCCACTGTGGACTGGGCAGGAGATCGTAGTGCCCGCCGGATCCGCGTTCCTCGGCGTACCGGTACCGGCGCCGGTTGGGACACATGGGTGGCGGATGCGGCCGGGTGCCGGCGGCTGGCGGGAGATGGCGCACGGCCCGATCGACGACTCGCCGCACGTCTCCGTCTGGACCGGTGGCGCGTTGGTCGGCGTCGATACTCAGGGGCGTGCCGCGGCCTGGGATCCGGTGGCCGACCGCTGGACCAGGCTGCCGGACGCGCCGCGCCGGGTCGACAACGGCGCGACGATAGTGTGGACCGGCAGCCAGATCCTGATCCTTGATCCGCACGGCAACATGCTCCGCTTCGGTGGCTGATCGGGTCTGGCCGGGAACCGATCCACCCGGCCC
>JAFMQQ010000577.1 GCA_017354595.1 Micromonosporaceae bacterium | reverse complement strand
TGCTGAACCGGTTCACCGAGGCGCAGAAGATGATGAAGCAGATGGGCCCGATGATGGGCATGCCGGGCCGGCGCAAGGCGACCAAGTCGCCGAAGAACAAGCGCAAGGGCACCAAGGGCGGCGGCCGGATGCGTACCGGCGGCCCGATCGGCAAGGGGATGCCCGGCATGCCGCAGCTACCGCCGGGGCTCGACCCGAGCGCGCTCGATCCGTCGGGCGGCTTCGTTGCGCCGAAGCTCGACTTCAACAAGTTGAAGAAGCGCGACGAGAAGTAGGCGGGTAGCGTACAGCCGTCTGTACGTATAGCCTCTGGAGGCGCCGTGTCGACCGCTGTCGAGTTGCCGCGCCGTCGCGTGTGGACGGTCGAGGATCTGGCCGAGCTGCCGCGCGACTTGCGGTACGAGCTGGTCGAGGGGGAGCTGATCCTGCCCTCCCCGACCGTCGCTCACCAGGACCTGTCCATGGAGTTGATGCTGGCTGTGCGGGCCAACTGCCCGCCGACGTACATCGTCAGCGTCGACCAGTCGCTCGCCATCGACCAGCTCAACGAACCCCGCCCCGATATCGTCGCCGTCAGGATCGAACACTACCGGCGCACCCCGGTACCGCTCGGCAGCGCAGTGCTCGCCATCGAGGTCATCTCGGAGCACTCGGAGTTCCGGGATATGGTCACGAAGGCGAAGGTCTATGCCCGGGCCGGGATCGCCGCCTACTGGGTGGTCGACCAGAAGCACGACAGGATCTCGCTGGTCGAGATGGTGCTTGATCCCGGGCACGAGCAGTACACGACGCGGGGGCACACCACTGGGGTCTTCTCGGTGGACGTACCGTGGCCGATCACGATCGATCTGCCCGCCTTGAGCGCCCGGCGGGCCGCTCTGCTGGAGCGCGCCAAGCAGGAGGAGTAAGCCGGGAACCGGGGCGACCGGCTGCCGCGTGTACTGACATGGAGATGACCGTGGCCCGGCCGGCAGGACGCGCGCAGCCGGCAAAGGCCCTGGAATTCGAGGAGTTCTACCGCAGCCACGCAGACCGGCTGTACCGGGCGCTCGCGCTGACCCTCGGCGATACCCACCTGGCGAAGGAGGCGACCGACGAGGCGACCGCCCGGGCGTACGCCCGGTGGCCGACCGTCTCGCGGCTGGAGAACCCGGGCGGGTGGGCGTACCGGGTCGGCTTGAACTGGGCCACGTCCTGGCGCCGAAAGGTGCGCCGGGAACGCCCGATGCCGCCGAGTGACCCACGGGAAGGTGAGCCGGCGACCGGCGGGAGTGGCGGCGTTGAGGCGCTGCGCCTGCTCGCCGCGCTGCCGGTACCGCAGCGGGTCGTGATCGTCTGCCGGGTGCTGCTTGATATGTCCACTGTGGAGACCGCCCGCCTGCTCGGTGTCGCCGACGGGACGGTGAAGAGCCGGCTCGCCCGTGGCCTGTCGGCACTGCGGTCCACATTGACCGAGGAGATGGACAATGGCCGATGATTTGAACCTGATGTTGGAAGATGTCCCAGATGACGTGACCGCACTCGTCCGCGAGGCGGCCGGTTCGATGCCCGGATACCCGGGTGACCTGAGGGCGACCGCCCGGCGCGGCGCGGCGAAGCGGCTGCGGTACACCGGCGGGATGGCCGGCGCGGCCGCCGTCCTCGCCCTGGTGGCCGTGGCGGTACCGGCGCTGATCGCGGTCAACCGTTCCGGGGGCGCCACCGCCACCCCGGCCGGGCCGGTCATCAGCTGGCCGCAGCGCCAGGTGCTGACCATGCTGCACTCCCGCCCGGGTGGTAGCTGCGGCATCGGCGAGGTGCTGCCCGACGGCGCCCTGCGGTGGATCCCCGTACTGCCGTCCGTTCGGAAAGACGTCCCCCTGATCTGCCTCGTCGTGTACCGGACCCAGCCGACCCCGTCGTCCCAGGTGTGGGCGTTTCTCAGCGTCGTCCCGGCCCCGCATGTGCTGCCCGATGGCAGGTTCTTCTTCGCTATGGGTGGGCCGGGACACGAGCAGTTCGCAGTTGTCGACGCAGACGGTACGAGCGGTACGACGCACACGCTGAAGCCCGGCGACTCGGTGATAGCCGCTGACGAACGGGACGCGTTCGCGCTTCGCGGCCACTCGGTCGTGGCGTACGACCTGCGGACCGGTGCGGCACGGGTGCTCTATTCTTTCCCGCCGGACAACCAGCTGCGGTT
Organism: Micromonosporaceae bacterium; assembly: GCA_017354595.1. Classification (GTDB taxonomy): domain Bacteria; phylum Actinomycetota; class Actinomycetes; order Mycobacteriales; family Micromonosporaceae; genus DATEJJ01. The sequence continues at coordinate 830 of JAFMQQ010000577.1, read as the reverse complement.
CTCCGCGCAAAGCGACGCCGACATCGAGGCCGGGCGGCTGGCCTGGGTATCCGGTGACTGCTCCGCCTGGGTGGTGGATGCCCGGACGGGTACCCTCGTCTCCCACCTGGACCTGGCCGCGCTGACCCCGAACCACCGGCCAGCGGCGGACACCGGCACCGCCTGCGACCCGGGCGTGCTCCGGCTTTCTCCCGACGGGCGGCGGCTGGCCGTGCTGTACACGCGCGGCCATCCGTCCGCGGCCGGCTGGATCGGCGTCTTCGACGTGGCCTCGGGCGAGTTGCTGGGGAACGTGGCGGTACCCCAGACGTCAGGCCCTCCCCAGCCCATGATCGGACTGGCATCCCTGGCCTGGTTCGAGCCGCAGAAGGTACGGGTCGCCTGGAGCACCGGTGTGGCCTCCCCGCTCTACCGCACGTACATGATGCTGGTGCCCGAGCCGGCCGCGCCCAGCCCGTCACCGACCTCCAGCCCGTCGCCGGGCGGCGGCCCGGCCTCGCCGTCGGCCGGGCCGAGCCAACCATCGGGCCAGCCATCGGGCCAGCCATCCAGGCTCGCCTCGCCCAGCGGGGGTTGAGCCGGCGGAGGGTACGAAGCCTGGTTGACTGGGGGGCATGGCGTTGCACCTGCGCGGCGTACTGCTCCCCAGCGACCAGGAGCGCGACCTCTGGCTAACCGGGGACCGGGTCAGCTTTGACCCGGTCCCCGGCGCGCAGACCATCGCCGACCGCGGGTATATCCTGCCCGGCCTGGTCGACTGCCACTGCCACATCGGCATCGCGCTGGGTGCCCGGCCGATCACCTCCCTCGCCGAGGCGAAGCAGCTCGCC
>JAFMQQ010000116.1 GCA_017354595.1 Micromonosporaceae bacterium | reverse complement strand
CGGCCCGGCCGGACCAGGCGCCCGGCGCGGGCCGATGATGGGCGGCCCGGGCCGGATGATGGCCCTCGGCCAGCCCGGTGAGAAGCCGAAGGATCTGCGCGGCTCCGGGCTGCGCGTGCTCGGCCTGCTCCGGCCGCAACGGTGGACCGCGATCGCGGTGCTCGGTTGCGGCTTGGCCAGCGTCGGGCTCTCGGTGCTCGGCCCGCGGATTCTGGGCCACGCCACCGACCTGGTCTTCGCCGGGGTCATCGGCAAGAACCTGCCGGCGGGGATCAGCAAGGCGCAGGCGGTGGCCGGGCTCCGGGCCCGCGGCCAGAACCGGTACGCCGACCTGCTCGGCGCGATGCCGGTGGTTCCCGGCCACGGCATCGACTTCACCGCGGTCGGCCGGGTGCTGCTGTGGGTGTTGCTGATCTACCTGTGCGCCGCACTCTTCGGCCTGCTCCAGGGACGGCTGCTGACCAGGATGGTGCAGACCACGGTGTTCCGGTTGCGCGAACAGGTGGAGGTGAAGCTGTCCCGGCTGCCACTCTCCTATTTCGACGGTCAGCCGCGGGGCGAGATCCTGTCCCGGGCCACCAACGACACCGACAACATCGCGCAGACCCTGCAGCAGACGCTCAGCCAACTGGTCACCGCACTGCTGACCGTGCTCGGGGTGCTCGGCATGATGTTCTGGATCTCCCCGTTGCTCGCCGCCATCGCACTGGTCACCATCCCGGTCTCCATCGCCATCACGGCGGCGATCGCGCGCCGGTCCCGGCCGCAGTTCGTGCAGCAGTGGGCCAGCACCGGCAAGCTGAACGGGCACATCGAGGAGGTCTTCACCGGCCACTCGGTGGTCAAGGCGTTCGGCCGGCAACGCGAGGCGGCGCAGGCGTTCAAGGAGCACAACGAGGCGCTCTGGGGCTCCAGCTTCAAGGCGCAGTTCATCTCCGGCACCATCCAGCCGGCGATGATGCTGATGGGCAACCTGAACTATGTGCTGGTCGCGGTGGTCGGCGGGCTGCAGGTCGCGTCGGGCTCGCTCTCGCTCGGCAGCGTACAGGCGTTCATCCAGTACTCGCGCCAGTTCAGCCAGCCGGTGACCCAGGTGGCGGCGATGGCGAACCTGCTCCAGTCCGGCGTGGCCTCGGCGGAGCGGGTCTTCGGCCTGCTGGACGAGCCGGAGCAGACGCCGGACCCGGAACCGGCCCCGGTGCCGGCCGCGGTACCGGTACAGCGGGGGGCGGAGGTGGCCGGCCTGGTCGCGTTCGAGGACGTCTCCTTCCGGTACAAGCCCGACCAGCCGCTGATCGAGCACCTCTCCCTGACTGTCCACCCTGGACAGACGGTGGCGATCGTCGGGCCCACCGGCGCGGGCAAGACCACACTGGTCAACCTGCTGATGCGCTTCTATGACGTGACCGGCGGCAGGATCACCCTGGACGGGGTGGACATCGCGAGCATGCCGCGGGAGCGGCTGCGGGCCAACATCGGCATGGTGCTGCAGGACACCTGGCTGTTCGGCGGTACGGTCGCGCAGAACATCGGGTACGGCGCCGACGACCCGACCCAGCGCGACATCCACGCGGCGGCGGAGGCGGCGCACGTGGACCGGTTCGTCCGCACGCTGCAGAGCGGGTACGACACGGTGCTGGACGAGGACGGGACCGGCCTGTCCGCCGGGGAGAAGCAACTGGTGACCATCGCCCGGGCGTTCCTCGCCGACCCGGCGATCCTGGTACTGGACGAGGCGACCAGCTCGGTGGACACCCGTACCGAGGTGCTGATCCAGCGGGCGATGAGCCGGCTGCGGGCGGGACGGACCAGCTTCGTCATCGCGCACCGCCTCTCCACCATCCGGGACGCGGACCTGATCCTGGTGATGGAGTCGGGCTCCATTGTGGAGCAGGGTACGCACGAGCAACTGGTGGACGCCGATGGCGCCTACGCCCGGCTGTACCGGGCCCAGTTCGCCCAGCCCGTCGCCGAACTCGACTGAGGGGCGGGTCCGGGCGCGCTTGTCAGAGGGCGTCCGGACCCGTCCCGTCTTCCCATACCGCGAAGCACAGCCAGTCCACGACCGAGTGCATGCCGTGCATGACGATCCGCCGGCCGGCGCCGGCTTTGCGGAGATGATCGGGGAGTTCGGATGGACGGTCGAGCACGAGCCTGCGGTCGCACAGCAGCTCAGCCCCGGCAAGCAGGGTGGCGTAGGTGATGTCATCGGGCGGATAGACCGAGTCGAAGAGCGAGCCGTCGCCGATCGGCGTCAGATCGTAGCCGGGGTTGACCTCACGGACGAACTCCTCGACCTCGGCCGGGTCCGCGCGCGTCGCGCCGAGCAACGCGGGGCGAAGGTCTCCGTCGCTGAAGGCGAGCACCGCGGTCTTCGCACCCATGCCGGCTCCTTCTGGTCGGGCAGACGGATGCTCGCACCGTACCCTCTCGTGACCGCGCGCGGCGTCCACCGGGTCCGTCCCCACAAGTTCATTGAAGTTGTGGTTATCGGCGTCGCCATAACCACAACTTCAATGAACTTGTGCCGGTGGGGCGGGCGGACGGCGATGTGCCGAGGCCGTCAGGCCGGGCGCAGCCAGAGGGCGCCCAGGGCGGGCAGGCGCAGTGACGCCGAGGCCGGCATCCCGTGCCACGGCCGGTCCTGGGCCGTGAACGAGCCGAGGTTGCCCACCCCCCAGCCGCCGTACGCCTCCGCGTCTGTATTGATCACCTCTCGCCACTGCCCCGGCATCGGCAGTCCCACCCGGTACCACTCGTGTGTCGTGCCGGCGAAGTTCACCACGCAGACCAGCACCGAGCCGTCCTCGCCGGTACGGGCGAAGGCGAAGACGTTGTGCGCCGAATCGTCGGCCACGATCCAGGCGAACCCGTCCGGGGTGCCGTCCCGCGACCACAGCGCCGGGTCGGCGCGGTAGGCGGTGTTGAGGTCGCGGACCAGTTGCCGTACCCCGGCCCGGTACGGGTCGGCCAGCAGCGCCCAGTCCAGCCCGCGCTGCTCGCTCCACTCCCGCTCGTCGCCCAGTTCGCAGCCCATGAACAGCAGCTGCTTGCCCGGGTGCGCCCACATGTAGGCCAGCAGCGCCCTGGTGCTCGCAAGGCGCTGCCGCCAGTCCCCCGGCATCTTGGCGACCAGCGATCCCTTGCCGTGCACCACCTCGTCGTGGCTGATCGGCAGGATGAAGTTCTCGGTCCAGGCGTACACCAGGGAGAAGGTCATCTGGTGGTGGTGCCACTGCCGGTGGATCGGGTCCTTGGCGAGGTAGCCGAGGGTGTCGTGCATCCAGCCCATATTCCATTTGAAACCGAAACCCAGGCCGTCGGCGCTGGTCGGCCTGGTCACCCCCGGCCAGGCGGTGGACTCCTCGGCGATCGTGACGATTCCCGGACAGCCGCGGTACGCCGTCGCGTTCATCTCCTGCAGGAACGAGATCGCATCCAGGTTCTCCCGCCCGCCGAACTGGTTCGGCGTCCACTCCCCCGGCTGGCGCGAGTAGTCCCGGTACAGCATCGAGGCGACCGCGTCCACCCGCAGACCGTCCACATGGAACTCAGACAGCCAGTAGAGCGCGTTGGCCACCAGGAAGTTGCGCACCTCCGGCCGGCCGAAGTCGAAGACGTACGTGCCCCAGTCGGGGTGCTCGCCCAGGCGTGGGTCGGGGTGCTCGTACAGCGGGGTGCCGTCGAACCGGGCCAGCGCCCACTCGTCGCGCGGGAAGTGCGCCGGTACCCAGTCCAGCAGTACCCCGATGCCGGCCTGGTGCAGCCGGTCGACCAGCTCGCGGAAGTCGTCCGGGGTGCCCATCCGTGCAGTCGGCGCGTAGTAGCCGGTGACCTGGTACCCCCACGAGCCGCCGAACGGGTGCTCCATCACCGGCATCAGCTCCACGTGCGTGAAGCCGGTCTCCAGCACGTACTCCACCAGCTGGTCGGCGAGCTCCAGATAGGACAGACCGGGGCGCCACGAGCCGAGGTGCACCTCGTACACGCTCATCGGCTCCTGGTGCGCCCGCCCGGCTGCGCGCTCGCGGCGGGCCAGCCAGTCGCCGTCGCGCCACTCATGCCGGGAGGCGTACACCACCGAGGCGGTACGCGGTGGCGCCTCGGTACAGCTGGCGAGCGGGTCGGCCTTCTCCCGCCACACCCCGTCCGGGCCCAGGATCCGGTACTTGTACCGGTCGCCCGGGCGCGCGTCCGGTACGAACAGCTCCCACACACCGGAGGAACCCATCGAGCGCATCGACCAGCCGTCGTGCGCGCCCCAGCCGGTGAAGTCGCCGATCAGCCGGACGCCGCGTGCGTTCGGTGCCCAGACGGCGAACGCCGCGCCCGGACCGTCGCTGGCCGGCCGGGCGCCGAGCACCGTCCACAGTCGCTCGTGCCGGCCCTCCTGGATCAGGTGCAGGTCCAGCTCGCCCACGGTCGGCGGGTGCCGGTACGGGTCGTCGCGCACCGCGCCGTCGGACTCGACCCGGTAGTCCAGCACGGTGCCGGGTACCGTCGCCTCGAAGACTCCCTCCGGGTGGATCCGCCGCATCGGGTGCCGGACATCGTCCACAATGGCCGCAACGGAAGCCGCTCCCCGGCGCAGCGCCCGGATGACGGTACCCGCGCCGTTGGGGTGGGCGCCGAGCAGCGCGTGCGGGTCATGTACCCGGCCGGCGATCAGGTCGTCCACTGTGGACCCCCGTGCGGTGGAGCGCCGCCCCGCCGGTGCACGGTGAAGACATGCGCCGGTTCGACGTACGGGTCCAGGCGTACCGCGTTGTGCTGGCCCCAGTCGTACTCCGCCCCGGTCAGCTCGTCCCGGGCGGTGAAGCGTTCGTGCCAGTCCAGGCCGAGCGCCGGCATGTCCAGCGTGGTGTTGCCCCAGTGCACCTCGTGCGGGTCGAATGAGCAGACCACCAGCACCGTGTTTGCCGAGTCAGGGTCCCTTTTGGACCAGCACAGCAGCGCGTCGTTGTCCACGTCGTGGAAGCGTAGGTTACGCAGCCAGCGCAGCGCCGGGTTGGCCCGGCGGATCGCGCCCAGCCTGGCCAGGTACGGCGCCAGCGAGGCGCCGGCCGCCTCGGCCGCCGCCCAGTCTCGCGGGCGCAGCTGGTACTTCTCGTTGTCCAGGTACTCTTCGGCACCGGGTCGGGCCAGGTGCTCGTACAGCTCGTACCCGGAGTAGATGCCCCACGAGGGCGAGAGCAGCGCGGCGAGTACCGCCCGGATCTTGAACATCGGCGGCCCACCGTGCTGCAGCGTCTCGTGCAGGATGTCCGGCGTGTTGGGCCAGAAGTTGGGCCGCATGTAGTCGGCGGCGGCCAGCAACTGCTCGCAGTACGCGCGCATCTCGGCGGCTGAGGTACGCCAGGTGAAGTAGGTGTACGACTGGGTGAAGCCGACCTTCGCCAGCCCGTGCATCACCGCCGGCCTGGTGAACGCCTCGGCCAGGAACAGCACATCCGGGTGGCTGCGCTTGACCCGCCAGATCAGCCAGTGCCAGAAGTCCAGTGGCTTGGTGTGCGGGTTGTCCACCCGGAACACCCGCACTCCCTGCTCCACCCAGTGCAGCACCACGCGCAGCACCTCCGCGCGGATCCCCTCCGGGTCGTTGTCGAAGTTGAGCGGGTAGATGTCCTGGTACTTCTTGGGCGGGTTCTCCGCGTAGGCGATCTGCCCGTCCGGCCGGGTGGTGAACCACTCGGGATGTCCGGTCACCCATGGATGGTCGGGTGCGCACTGCAGGGCCAGGTCCAGCGCGACCTCCAGCCCGGCCCGGGCCGCGGCGGCGATGAACCCGCGGAAGTCGTCGGCGTCACCCAACTGTGGGTGGATGGCGTCGTGCCCGCCCTCGGCCGCGCCGATCGCCCACGGCGAACCGACATCGTCCTGCGCGGCGACCAGTGCGTTGTTGCGCCCCTTGCGGTTGACCCGGCCGATCGGGTGGATCGGCGGCAGGTAGACCACGTCGAAGCCCATCGCGGCGATGGCGGGCAGCCGGCGGGCGGCGCTGGTGAAGGTGCCATGACTGCCGCCGGCCGCCAGCTCGGAGCGGGGGAACATCTCGTACCACGCGGAGAACAGCGCCCGCTCGCGGTCCACCCAGATCCGGTACGTGTCCGATGTGGACACCAGGTCGCGTACCGGGTGCTCCCAGAGCAGGTCGGCCAGGTCAAGGGCCGGGGTCACCCGGGCGAACAGGCGGCGGGTCGCATCGCGCAGCCGGGCGGCCGCCTCGAGCACCCGTACCCGATCGGCCGCCGGTACCAGCGCCGCGGCCCGGTCCAGCAGCAGCGCGCCCTCGGCCAGGCCGTTGGCCAGGTCCTCGGCCCCCTGCCCGGCATCGATCTTCTTCAGTACCGCGTCCCGCCAGCTGAGGTACGGGTCGCCGAAGGCCTCGATGGCGAAGCTCCACTCCCCGACCGCGTCCGGCCGGATGCTCGCCTGCCACTCGTCCAACCCCGGCTCGCCCGGACTCATCCGGGTACGGTGCGGCGATGCGCCGGCCGGGCCGTGCCACAGTACGGCGCACCCCATCGCGGCGTGCCCCTCCCGGTAGCCACGGGCGGTGACCGGTACCGTCTCACCGACCACCGCGCGGGCCGGGTACCGTCCACAATCGACACTCGGCCGCACGTCCTCGACGGCGATCCGCCCCGGCCCGGCCCACGTCGCTGCCCCGGTCGTCACTCCGGTCCCACCCGCTGGCCCTTACCGATCACGACCACACCGCCGGTGGAGACGGTGAACCGCTGCCGGTCGCGCTCGGAGTCCATGCCGATCTCGGTGCCCTCCTCGACCACCACGTTCTTGTCCAGGATCGCGTTGCGTACCACCGCGTGCCGGCCGATGTCCACACCCTCCATCAGTACGCTGCCGGCCACATGCGCCCACGAATGCACCCGTACGTTCGGCGAGACGACCGAGTTCTCCACCAGCGAACCGGAGATCACCGCTCCCGGGGAGACCATCGAGCCGACCGCCCTGCCCACCCGTTCCTGGAAGCCGTGCACGAACTTCGCCGGCGGCCACGGGTCGTACCCGGTGAAGATGGGCCACTCGTAGTTGTACAGGTTGAAGACCGGATGGATGGCGATCAGGTCCATGTTCGCCTCGTAGAACGAGTCCAGCGTCCCGACATCCCTCCAGTACCCGCGGTCGCGGTCGGTACTCCCCGGCACATAGTTGTCCCGGAAGTCGTAGACGCACGCCTCGTTCCGCTCGACCAGCATCGGGATGATGTTGCCGCCCATGTCGTGCCGGCTGGTCGCGTCCAGCGAGTCCTGCTCCACCGCCTCGAGGAGCAGCTTGGTACTGAACACATAGTTACCCATCGATGCGAAGATCTCCTCTGGCGCATCGGGCAGCCCCTGTGTCTGGCCCGGCTTCTCGCGGAAGGCCCGGATCCGCCGCCGGTCGCCCGCCACCTCGATCACCCCGAACTGGTCGGCCATCGTGCGTGGCTGCCGGATCCCGGCGACGGTCACCCCGGCACCCGACTCGATGTGCTGCGCCATCATCTGCGCCGGGTCCATCCGGTAGATGTGGTCGGCGCCGAAGACGATCAGGTAGTCCGGCATCTCGTCGTTGACCAGGTTCAGGCTCTGGTAGATGGCGTCGGCGGAGCCGGCGAACCAGCGCGGCCCCAGCCGCTGCTGCGCCGGTACCGGCGTGACGTAGTTGCCCAGCAGGTTGGATAGGCGCCACGTCTTGGTGATGTGCCGGTCCAGCGAGTGCGACTTGTACTGGGTCAACACGACGATCTTCAGGTACCCCGCGTTGGCCAGGTTCGAGAGGACGAAGTCGATCACGCGGTAGATCCCACCGAACGGAACCGCCGGCTTGGCCCGGTCCGCGGTCAGCGGCATCAGGCGCTTCCCCTCACCGCCGGCGAGGACAATCGCCAGGATCTTTGCTGCCATGGGCTGACGCTAACCAGCCGCGCGCCACGGCACCAGCGGTTCCACGCCGTAGGGTGCGGGGGTGCGAGTCGATCTGCTGACCCGGGAGTACCCGCCGGAGGTGTACGGCGGCGCCGGCGTCCACGCCGAGTACCTGGCCCGGGAGCTGCGGGCGCTGACCGACCTGCGGGTGCACTGCTTCGGCGCGCCGCGCACGCGGGCCGGCGGCCCCATGCCGGGCGGTCCCGAGC
>JAFMQQ010000576.1 GCA_017354595.1 Micromonosporaceae bacterium | reverse complement strand
GCAGGTTGGGCAGTTCGTTGTCCAGCCGTTGGAGGGCGGCCCGCGGGTCGGGCAGGTCAGGACTGGGGGTGCGTGCGGGTGGGACGTGCGGGCGGCGCTGCTGTTCGTGCGGGTAGGCGGTGTCCATGGCCAGCGAGGCGGTGTGCCGGTAGTGGTCGAGGAGCCGGTCGAGGGCCGAGCGCGCGCTGTCCTCGGGCTCGTCCCGAGTGGCGGTGTGCGCGGCGTGAGCGCGGGTCAGATCGTGGAACCGGTACCGGCTGGGGATCGGCTCCTGGAGGAGGTGGGCATCCAGTAGTTGTTCGAGTGTGCGGTCCGCCTCGGCCAGGGTGGTGTCCAGCAGTGCGGCCGCGGCGTAAGGGTCGATGTCGGGGCCGGGGTGCAGGCCCAGCAGCCGGTAGGCGTGCCGCAGGTCGGTGTCCAGGTCCTGATAGGACAGATCGAGGGCGGCGGTGACACTGCGCTGTCCGGTCGCCAACTCGGTCAGCCGGTGTTGCTGGTCGCGCAGGCGATGTACCAGATGCGCCAGGTCCCAGGCGGGGTGGGAGCGCAAGCGCGCGGCGGCGATCCGGATCGCCAGTGGCAGCCGGCCGCATAGCTCGACCAACTCCGCCGCCAGGTCCGCGGGTTGGCCGGCCAGCCGAGCCTCGCCGGCGGTGTCGCGCAGTAACGCGACCGCGTCGTGGGGCGGCAGGGTGTCCAGGGACAGGCTGTGGGTGTGCTCCAGTCCGGACAGCCGACGGCGGCTGGTGACCAGTACCAGGCAGCCGGGTGCGCCGGGCAGCAGCGGCAGAACCTGTGCCTCGGTGGCGGCGTTGTCCAGCACGATCAGTACCCGCCTGCCGGCCAGCCGGCTGCGGTACAGGCCGACCCGCTCGTCCAGATCGGTGGGGATCTGTTCTCCGGCAACCCCGAGCAGGCGCAGCATCCGGTCCAGCGCCTCACCGGGCTCGGTGGGCGTCACGCCGTGGGTGTAGCCGTGCAGGTCGAGGAACAACTGCCCGTCCGGATAGCCGTCGGCTATCTGGTGCGCGGCGTGGACGGCAAGGGTGGTCTTGCCGATGCCGGCCATTCCGTCGATGGCCGAGATCACCACTGTGCCCGCGGCGGTCTGCGTGTCGGCCGGGTGGGCCAGCGCGGTGAGCCAGGCCAGCTGTGTGGCGCGGCCGGTGAAGTGACTGGCGGCTGGGGGCAGCTGCCGGGGCACCGGTGCGGTGGGCGAGGGTAGGGGCGCCCGGCCGCGGGATGGCTCCGGGGCTGGCCGCGGCTGCTTGCCCGACAGGATCTGCCCGTGCAGGGTGCGTAGCTCCGGCCCGGGTTCGACACCCAGTTGCCCGACCAGCGTCGTGCGGGCGTCCTGATACGCCGCCAGCGCTTCGGCCCGGCGGCCCGAGTACGCTAGGGCGAGCATCAGCTGGGCGCGGAATCGTTCGCGCAGTGGGTGCTGGGCGACCAGGTCCTGCAGGGACTGGAGCAGTTGCTCGTGGCGGCCGAGCGCGAGGCCGGCTTCGGTCCGGTCCTCCAGCAGTTGTGCCCGTAACCGTCCCAGCCGCGGGATGAACCCGTCGCGCAGCGCCTGGCTGGGCACGTCCAGCAGCGGGGTGTCGCGCCACAGGGCGACCGCACGGTCGGCGGTACCTGACGCGTCCGCCCATCGCTGCTCGTGTACCGCCATGGTGGCCTGCCGGCACAGTGTCTCGAACGCCAGCACGTCCACCTCGTCCTCGCCGGCCTGGCACAGGTAACCCGGCCTGTGGGTGACGATCCGCGCCGCCCAGCCCGGCCCGAGCCCGGTGCGTAGCCGCCGCAGGTACGAGCGCAGGGTGACCCCTGCGCCGTGCGGCGGTGCCCCGTCCCACACCAGTTCGGCCAGTTTCTCCGCCGGTACCACCTGGTTGGCGTGCAGCGCGAGGGCGGCCAGCAGGGTCCGCTGCCGCGGGGCCGTCACCGTCACCTGCCGCGCCGCCTCGTCGGTTACCCGCATCGGCCCCAACATCTCCAGTCGCACCACAGCCCACCTTTCCTGCGGCAGCCCGCGAAGATCCCGATAGGCCATGGCACGCGGACGCAACCGAAACGCCACAGCGCGGTGTTCAGATTACTCCGCGCACCGGGCCCGGAACATCGATGTACGCCATCCTCCGCAGGTGCAGCGTCCGGTTACTTGTCGGCAAAGGGGAGTAATGCTGGTGGTTAACCGATCGCGGGTGGCACGGCTCTGGCCAAGGTTCTCCCGGCGGCGGCGGTCCACGACGTGGTTCGTCCTGAGTGGAATCGGCCTGGCATTGACAGGGCTGATTGTAATCCTGGCCCTCGTGGTTGCCGGTGGGCGGTCGGGGCCGGCAGGCGGGAGTGGCCGGAGTTACACCAGTTTCCAGGCTTGCCTGCTGACCGGTGAACAAGGGCTGGCCGATCCGGCGGCGGCACCGGTATGGGCGGGCATGCAGCAGGCGTCGCTTGCCACCGACGCGAAAGTTTCCTACCTGGCTGTTCGGGGGCCGCAGACGGCGGATAACGCGCTGGTGTTCCTCAATGCATTAATGCTGCGGCACTGCGGCCTGGTGCTGGCTGCCGGGCGGCCGGAGCGGGATGCCGTTGTGGCGCAGGCGGGCAAGTATCCGTCGGTGAGGTTCGCGGTGGTCGGCGGTACCTCGACCGCGCCGAACGTAATGGTGCTCTCCGGTGGCGACGCGGCGGTCCGGGACGGGACGGCCCGGCAGATGTCACATGCCGCCGGAGGCTGACTCGGCTCATCGCCGATCCCCGATATCTGTTGCATAGCTTGGATACCCGTCCTTCGCTCGCGAAACTCAGCGTCGTTCAGATCATGCGGATGAATGTCTGATCAAGTTCTTGGAGTGGACATGCAGGCCTTCCGGTCAGCGGTGTGGTTCGAAACGTTGCGGGTGCGGGCCGGGGCCGGCCGGCGCCGATGGTCGTGGCCGCGGGTCACCGGTCGTGGGCGGTGGGGGCGGCGCTTCGCGCCGGGCCGCCGGGTGGGTGCCGCCGGGCTGGCCTTGGTCTTGCT
>JAFMQQ010000115.1 GCA_017354595.1 Micromonosporaceae bacterium | reverse complement strand
GTGGCCCGGGCGATCAACTCCGAGATCAAGGCGGGGCGCGGCACCGAACACGGCGGCGTGTACCTGGACATCGCCTCCCGCCGGCCGGCCGACTTCATCCTCAAGCGACTGCCTTCGATGTACCACCAGTTCAAGGAACTGGCCGATGTGGACATCACCAAGGAGCCGATGGAGATCGGGCCCACCTGCCACTACGTGATGGGCGGGGTCGAGGTGGATGCCGATACCGGTGCGGCACAGGGCAGCGTGGCCGGACTCTTCGCCGCCGGTGAGGTCTCCGGTGGCATGCACGGTTCCAACCGGCTGGGCGGCAACTCCCTCTCCGATCTGCTGGTCTTCGGCAAGCGGGCGGGCGAGCATGCGGCCGGCTACGTGGCGAGCCTGGCCGACCGGCCGGTACCGGCCTCCGACGATGTCGATGCCGCCGCGGAGGCGGCGCTCGTACCGCTGTCCCGCACCACTGGCGAGAACCCGTACGCGGTCTGGCACGACCTGCAGGACGCGATGCAGGACCTGGTCGGCCTGATCCGGCGCAAGGGCGAGCTGGAGGACTCCCTGAAGCTGCTGGGTGAACTGGCCGAACGGGTACGCAACGTGGCGGCGCCGGGCGGCCGGCGGTTCAACCCCGGCTGGCACCTCGCGCTGGACCTGCGCAACATGCTGGTGGTGGCCGAGTGTGCGGCGCGTGCCGCGCTGGCGCGGGAGGAGTCGCGCGGCGGCCATACCCGCGAGGACTTCCCGAAGATGGACCCGGTGTGGCGCCAGGTCAACCTGGTCTGCGCGCTGGCACCCACCGGCGAGGTGGCGTTGGTACGCAAGCCGGTGCCGACCATGCCCGGCGAGCTGCTGCGCCTGTTCGACCGGGGTGAGCTGGCGAAGTACCTGACCGATGAAGAGCTGGCCGAGTTCGACAAGGAGAGCAACTGATGACCGCGAGGCTCTTCAAGGTCTGGCGCGGCGACGACGCCGACGGCGCGCTGCGCGACTTCACCGTCGAGGTGAACGAGGGCGAGGTGGTCCTCGACGTGCTGCACCGGCTGCAGGCCACGCAGGCGCCCGACCTCGCGGTGCGCTGGAACTGCAAGGCCGGCAAGTGCGGCTCCTGCTCGATGGAGATCAACGGGAAGCCGCGCCTGGCGTGCATGACCCGGATGAGCATCTTCGAGGCGGAGGAGCCGGTGACCGTGACCCCGCTGCGCACCTTCCCGTTGATCCGCGACCTGGTCACCGATGTGTCGTACAACTACCAGAAGGCGCGGCAGATGCCGGCCTTCGCACCGCCAGCGGGCGTGGCACCCGGCGAGTACCGGATGCAACAGGTCGACGTGGACCGCTCGCAGGAGTTCCGCAAGTGCATCGAGTGCTTCCTGTGCCAGAACACGTGCCACGTGGTACGCGATCACGACGAGAACAAGCCGGCCTTCTCCGGGCCGCGGCTGTTCATCCGCGCCGCCGAGCTGGATATGCACCCACTTGACGCGCGGGAGGACCGGAAGACCTTCGCCAGGGCGGAGCAGGGCATCGGGTACTGCAACATCACCAAGTGCTGCACCGAGGTCTGCCCGGAGCACATCAAGATCACGGATAACGCGATCATCCCGATGAAGGAACGGGTGGTCGACCACCGGTACGACCCGGTGGTCTGGCTCGGCCGCAAGATCTTCCGCCGGGACCAGGTCGGCCGGGACGAGGTCGGGGCCGGAAGCTAGCCGAGCGCCACCAGGTCCAGCCACACGTCCGGCTCTCCGTCCCTTGTGGACCGGTCGTACGAGCTGGCTACCAGGACGATGCCGGGACCCACGCTCACCGAATCCGGCGAGCCGGGCAGCCGGAGTTGGTGCTGCTGCTGCGTTGTGCCGTCCGGCCCGAGCAGGTACAGCCGCGCGCCGGTATCGGGCCCTGCGGCCAGGATCTGCCCGTCCCAGGTGGCCCACGACGACGGCTTCGCCGGCCAGGGCAGCCGGCCGAGGTCCTTGCCGGACGGTAGGGCGATGCGGCGCATGTCGTCCTCGCCGAACACGTACAGCACGTCTCCGATCAGCTCGGGGGTGCCGTGCACGCCGGAGAGGGCGGCTACCAGAGTGCCCGCGGACGTGTCCACGAGCAGGGTCTGTCCGCTGCCCCCGCCGTTCGGGTCGGTGGCGAGCACGCGGTCGGGTGCGACCGTGGTGAGTTGGTACGCGTTCTGCCGGTACTCCTTCGGCCGGTAGTCCTCCATCCGGATTCGCCACCGCTGTTGCCCGGTCTCCGGGTTGATCCCTACGACCGAATCGGTCAGGCCGGCAAACAGGCAGCGGACCGTCGCCACCACAGTCCCCGGGACCGTAGCGACGCTGGTATATCCACACGTGATCGGGCCGATGACCGCGGCGTGCCGCCAGCGCATCGTTCCACTGTGGACGTTGAGGTCGGTGAGCACACCGTCGCTCAGCATCAGCAGGTTGTCGCCGGCGATCGCCAGGTCGGCATTCTCCAGCGTGGTACGCCACCACAGTTGCCGACCGGTTGCCCGGTCGAAGCCGACCAGGGCATCGTCGTACCGCAGCACCAGCACTGAACCGTCATCGCTTGCCACCACGTCGTCGGTGTAGCGCCCCCGGTAGTGGTAGTGCCAGCGGGGTGCACCGCTGCCAGCATCGAGCACGGTCAGGCCGTCATCGGTGCGTACGACCACGTCCCCGGCGACCACGGTGGCGCTCTTGCCCGGCAGGTTGACCGACCAGCGGTCGCGGTCGATGCTCGCGGGCAGCCGGTTGGCGGTGCTGACGGCACGGGGTGCGGCCGCGGTGCTCGCGTCGAGCAGCCGACCGAACCGCCACCAGTCGATGAAGGCGACGGTACCGCCGGCCAGCGCCACCGTGAGCACGCCGGCCACCAGCGCCGACCACCGGTCCTGCGCCGGCGGCCGGCCCAGCCAGTCGGTACGGTCGGCCGCCACCATCAGCGCCCAGCCGAGCAGCAGGCTGACCAGCGCCGCCAGGGTGAGCGGCCCACCCACCGCAATCCCCTGCGATACCGAGAGGCCACGCAGCCTCGACTGGCCCATCAGCACGCCGGCCACGGTCAGCAACAGGCCCACGATCGCCATCGGGAACGGCACCTCGCGGCGGCGTACCGCGTACCAGACTCCGGTCGCCACTGCGACCACCGCGACCGCGGCCAGCAGCGCCATCGCTACCGCCCCCAACCATTGCGGGCGGGACGGGTCGTGCACGTTCCGGTCGCTCCACGGCAGTGCGGTGCCGACCGCGACCGCGGCGCCGGCTACCACCAGCACCGGCCATGCCACCGCCATCAGCCGACCGCGCACCGCCCTCATGGCCCAGAAGGTACTGCCAGGCGTCAATCCCTCCACGGCGGCCCCGGTGTGACCACGGCGGATCAGGCCAGCAGCGGCCGCAGCGCGGTGACGATCGGCGCGTCGGCCGGCAGCCAGTCCACTGTGTACAGTTCGGGCCCGGCGAGCCAGCGCAGCTGGGTGTGCTCCAGCGCCTGGGGTACGGCCGCGTCGGCGAGCCGGGCGGCGTAGACCTTGAGCACGGCGCTGCCCCGGCCCAGCGGTACGTCCGTGCCGACCCGGGCGCCGATCTCGACCCGTACCCCGAGCTCCTCCTGGCACTCCCGGCGCAGCGCCGCCACCTCGGTCTCGCCGGGCTCCACCTTGCCGCCCGGAAACTCCCACCGGCCGGCCATCTCCGGCGGCTCGGCGCGCTGGCAGGCCAGTACCCGTCCCTGGTCGATGATCGCGGCGCCGACGATGACCTGCGTCGTGGCTGTCTCTTCGGTCTGCACGGGATACCAGGCTGCCAGACGGGTACGAACCGCGGGTAACTGGGCGATGACCGGCGCGCGTGGCGGTACCGGTGGCGGATGGTCGGGCGCCGTCGGCCCTCTGGTCAGGCCGCATCGGCCGGACGGCCAATACCCGCTCTATTTCTCCCGACCGGTGCCCTGCTTGGTGCTTTGTACCTATGGACACGGTGGGCGACGCCGACAACACTAGACGGACTAACGACAACGGTACGGCGACAGTTCGGCCACAAGCCGGCAACGGTGCACCCGGAGGTTTGGTCCATGCGGGCTTCGCGGCGCGGTCATGGCGGCGACTATCTCGACGACGCAATGACCCTGCTGGCCGGCTGGACGCGTGAGGGGCGCGAGATCAGTCGCACGCTGCCTATCGACGATGCCCAGCACGCCGCGCTGACCGAGCGGATCAAGGTGGTCTCCGACGCGCTGCAGTTGCGACCGACCATACGCCGTCAGGGCGGCCATACCCAGATCCGATTGGGTACTCCTGGCGACGGCAGGCTCACCGCGGTAGAGGTGGCTCTCGCGGCCCGGATCGAGGACGCGTACCGCTCCATCACCGGCCGGTAGTCCGTCCACATGGCGTCTGCGATCGCGTTGCGTCGCCAGGTGAGTCAGTCAGGCTGACATGGACGAGCACAAGACCGACGCACGTCAGCGGTAGGCATCGCGCCGGTGCGCGACGTTGATCACTCGGACGACGACCCGATCCTCATAGATTTCGTATATGACCCTGAACTCGCCGCGACGAGCCGAGTAGCGCCCCTCCAGCTGGTCGCGCAACGGCTTGCCGACCCGGTGGGGATCCTTGGCCAAGGGACCGAGGATGAACTCCATGCACGCAGCGGCCACGGCCTTGGGGAGCTGTTCGGATATCGCACGCTTTGCCTGCGGAGCCAGGATGACCCGAAAGCCCACTACTTGATGATTCCTTTGGCGCGGAGCTCCTGGGCCACCTCTTCAGCGGTGAAGAACTCCCCTCGCGCCAACTCCTCGTCGGCCACTCGGATGGCTTCCATCGTCTCCCGGTCACTCAGGATATCCAGCGTCTCCATCAAGGAGTCGTAGTCGTCCGCACTGAGAATGACGGCGGCGCGACGACCGTTCTTGGTGACCTCGACGCGCTCGTGTGTGCGCTCGGCTTCCTCGACGAGCTTGGACAAGTTGGCCCTGACCTCAGCGAGTGGCAACGTGGTCATGTACAGAATCCTAGCCTAGATGGTGGGACCTCAAATCGACCCGATCTCGCTCACGTGCTGTGCTGGCCCTTCGGTCACCGCCCCAGCGCCGGCAACCGGTTGCCCGGTACTCTTCGACCGCACGCCGTCGGCATCGAAGAGAACGGTGCCAGATCGGCGTGGTCCCGTTTCCTGGTGGCGTCATACGTTGAAGCGGAACTCGACCACGTCGCCATCCTGCATGACGTAGTCCTTGCCCTCGATGCGTACCTTGCCCGCCGCCTTCGCCGCCGCCATCGTGCCGGCCGCGATCAGGTCGTCGTAGGAGACGATCTCCGCTTTGATGAAGCCGCGCTGGAAGTCGGTGTGGATCACGCCGGCCGCCTCCGGCGCTGTCGCGCCGACCGGTACCGTCCAGGCGCGCGCCTCCTTCGGGCCGGCGGTGAGGAAGGTCTGCAGACCCAGGGTGCGGAAGCCGATCCGGATCAGCTGGTGCAGCCCCGGCTCCGGCTGCCCGATCGACTCGAGCAGTTCCTGGGCCTCCCCTTCGGGCAGGTCGATCAGCTCCGACTCGATCTTCGCGTCCATGAAGACCGCCTCGGCCGGTGCGACCAGCGAGCGCAGCTCGCCCAGCAGCTCGCCGTTGGCCAGCTCCTCCTCGTCCACGTTGAAGACGTACAGGAACGGCTTGGTGGTCAGCAGGTGCAGCTCGCGCAGCTGGTCGACATCGATGCCCGCGGCGCCGGCGCCGGCGTACAGCGTGGTCCCCTGGTCCAGCAACGCGGAGGCGGCGGCGGCCGCGGCGTGTACCGGCGCCCGCTCCTTGCGCACCTTCGCCTCCTTCTCCAGCCGGGGCAGGGCACGCTCCAGGGTCTGCAGGTCGGCGAGGATCAGCTCGGTGTTGATCGTCTCGATGTCATCGCGCGGTGAGATCTTGCCGTCCACATGGGCCACGTTCGGGTCGGAGAAGACCCGGACCACCTGGCAGATCGCGGAGACATCGCGGATGTTGGCGAGGAAGGCGTTGCCCCGACCCTGCCCCTTCGAGGCACCCCGGACCAGGCCGGCAATGTCCACAAAGGAGACTGGCGCCGGTACGATGCGCTGGGAGTCGTACAGCGCGGCCAGCCGGTCCAGCCGAGGGTCGGGCAGCCCGACGACGCCGACGTTCTTGTCGATGGTCGCAAACGGGTAGTTGGCGACCAGCACGTCGTTCTTGGTCAGCGCGTTGTACAGGGTGCTCTTGCCGACGTTGGGCAGCCCGACGATGCCGATGGACAGGCTCACGACAGGTAAGTCTATTCGCGGCCGGGGCGTCCCCTCCCGGGGTGCGCCTATTGCGGCCAGGGGCGCGCCGGGCGGGCCGGGCGGGCGAGGTGGGCAAGTAACGATAGTCTGGGAGGCGCTGCGGCCCGGGCACGTCAACGGGCACCCCAACCGATCCGCACAGGAGCAGCCGTGTACCCAGAACAGCCGCAGGGTGGTACGCCCGGGTATGACCCCAACCAGCCGGCCAGCCCACCCCCCGCGCAGCCCGCCTACCCGCAGGTACCGGCCCAGCCCGCCGCCACACCCACCGCGTGGTCACCGCCGCCCGCCGGGTACCCGCAGCAGCCGACCTCGGCCTACCCGCAACCCGCATCCGCCTACCCGCAACCCGCCTCGGCGCCGCCCGGCTACCCGGCCGGGTACCAGCAGCAACCCACCCCGTCCCGACCCGGCTCGGGAACATTCGTGGCGCTGATCGTCATCTCCGCCGTGCTCGGAATCGGGCTGATCGCCACGGTGGCGGTCGGGCTGACCCAGATGAACAAGCTCAAGGGCGACCGCAACACGGTGACCGCGCAGCGGGACGCACAGAAGCAGAAAGACGACGCGGCCGCGGCCCAGTTGCAGCAGGACTTCACCGCCGCCGACCTGCCGGGGAAGCTGACCAAGGTCAAGCAGTTGGACAAGGCGGCGGATACGGCGTTCCACCAGTACGAGGCGGGCAGCGTCAAGTTCGGCGTACTCACCAAGGCGATCGCCGACTGCGACGACGCGGTGGCCGCGTACGACCAGGCGGCGGCGAAGTTTCCGGCGAGCATGCTGACCCCCAAGTCGCTGCCCGAGCAGATCGACCTCAACAGCGCCGACACCGACTGCGGCCGCGCCTTCACCCAGAACATCTGACCGGACAGAGGAGACAGGGTGTACCCCGAGCAGCAGCCGCCCTACCCC
This sequence comes from Micromonosporaceae bacterium, assembly GCA_017354595.1. Taxonomy (GTDB): domain Bacteria; phylum Actinomycetota; class Actinomycetes; order Mycobacteriales; family Micromonosporaceae; genus DATEJJ01. The sequence continues at coordinate 944 of JAFMQQ010000115.1, read as the reverse complement.
GGCGAGCAGCAGCCGTACCAGCAGCAGCCGCCCTACCAGCCGCCGCAGCAGCCCTACCCCGGGCCGGCGTACCCGCAGCAGGAGTACCCGCAGCCGGAGTACTACCCCGGCTACGGCGGCCAGCCGCCGGTCTCCGCACCACCGCCGGCGACCGCCATGCCGCCCACCTCGGCCGTTCCCACCTCGGTACCGCCGACCTCGGTCCCGCCCGGCTACCCGAGCCTTGCCATGCCCGGTACCGGTGCCACCGGCCAGCCCCGGCGCAACAACACCCCGATGATCATCATCACCGCCGCGCTGGGCCTGGTGACCGTGGTGAGCCTGGTGCTGGTACTGGTCACGATCAACGGCCTGCACGGCGACATCGCGGCTGCGCGGGCCGACCTGACGGCCCGCCAGGCCGCTGCGGCGCAGGCGCGGGCGAAGCTGCAGGACGATTTCCAGAAGGCCGATCTGCAGAACAAGCTGGCCCAGGTTCAGGCGCTGACCTCGGCCGCCCGCGAGGCGCTGATCGCCTGGGGCAACAGCCAGAACAGCGCGACGATCAAGACCGTGCAGGACGCGATCAACAAGTGCGACGCGGCGGTGCTGGACTACGACGCGGCGGCCGCGGAGTTCCCCGCTGACATACTCGGCAACCTGCCGGGGAAGATCGATACCACCAACCCGGACACCGACTGCAGCCGGATCAACGGAAGCTAGCCCGCAGCGTCACCGACGCCCGGTCCAGCACGCTGACCTCTGCCCGGCCGCCGATCGGGTAGGTGGCCATCGGGAACGTGTGGCCGAAGTCCACATTGGCCAGTACCGGGCAGTCCAGGCCGGGCTGCCGGTCGAGGATCTGCTGCAACAGGTCGCGGGTCATCCCGGTGGCGCGCTGGAACCGGCCGAAGACCAGGGCGGCGACGTTGGCGGCGCCGATACATTGCAGCAGCGAAGCGAGG
>JAFMQQ010000114.1 GCA_017354595.1 Micromonosporaceae bacterium | reverse complement strand
GCTCGCCGGTGAGCTTCGCACCGCCGGCGATCACCTCGGCCCCCTCCTCGCGGCCGATGTCCATATAGGACAGAACTCGCTTCTCCTGCTTGGCGTTGATCAGCGGGCCCATGTCCACCTCGTCGTGCCACGGCCCCACCCGGACCTTGCCGAAGGCGTCCTTGATGGCGCCGACCACGTCCTTGCGGATGGTCGGATCCACCAGCAGCCGCGAGCCGGCGGCGCAGACCTGGCCGGTGTTCAGCGTGATCATCCGGACGATCCCCGGGATCGCCTTGTCCAGATCCGCGTCGCGGAACACGATCTGCGGCGACTTGCCGCCCGACTCCACGTGCAACGGGATCAGGTGCCTGGCGCACTGCTCCATGATCTTGGAGCCGGTCTCGGGCGAGCCGGTGAAGCTCATCCGGCGTACCAGCGGGTGCCCGGCCAGCGGCGCGCCGGCCTCGGGACCGTACCCGGTCACCAGGTTGAGTACGCCCGGCGGCAGGCCGGCCTGGAGGCCCAGCTTCGCCACGTACAGGCAGGCCAGCGGCGCGTCCTCGGCCGGCTTGACCACCACCGTGTTGCCGGCGGCCAGGGCCGGAGCCACATCGAAGGTCATCACCGGAGCCGGCCCGTTCCACGGGATGATGACACCGACCACGCCGTACGGTTCGCGCCAGGTCATCGCGTGCAGGCTCGGCCACTTGGTGGGTAGCGTCTCGCCACGCACCTTGTCCGCCATACCGGCGGTGTAGATGAGGAAGTCGCCGACCGGGGACGGACCCCAGTACGGGTGCCCCACCTCCATCGACTCCAGGGTGCTGATCTGTGCGGCATGCTCCCGGCACAGCTGGCCCCACCGGTACAGCACCTCGCCGCGCTGGCTCGGGTTCAGGTCCCGCCAGGCGGGGAAGGCCGCCTGCGCCGCCTGCGCCGCGGCGTCGATGTCGTTGGCGTCGCCACGCGGTACCCGCAGCAGCACCTCGGTGGTGGCCGGGTTGATGACATCGAGGGTCATGCCGCTGGCGGCGGGTACCCACTCGCCGCCGATCAATTGAGTGTTGTCGGTGAGAAGCTGCTCGATCTCCAGACCGGGCGTAGTTACGGCCATGTCGCTTCTCCTCTGTGCGGATCGGGGACGGGGTCAGGGATCAGCGGGTCAGGGATGCGGCCATGTGTTCGGCGATCATCACGACGGAGAGATGGATGTTCGCCCGCGGTACGGTCGGGCAGACCGACGCGTCGATGACCCGCAGGCCGTCCAATCCGAGTACCCGGCAGTCCGGGTCGACCACCGTCGCCGGATCGTCCGGCGAACCCATCCGGCAGGTGCCGGCCAGGTGCACCGTGTCGCCGATGATGCGCGGCAGGTCCTCGTCCTTCGGTAGCTGCACCGGGCCGTCCACCAACGCCCGCAGCGCCGGATGGGCCAGCAGGTCGCCGATGCGGCGTACCGCGTCCCGCATCCGGACCACATCCCGCTCATCGGTGAGCAGGCGCTGGTCGATGAACGGATCGACCGAGGCATCGGCGGAGACCAGGGTGACGCTGCCCCGGGAGAAGACCTGCTCCTGCTGCGCGATCATCAGCACACCCGGCCCGAGCCGTGGCGAGCCGTTGTTGGGCAGCAGCATCATGTCGTTGCGGCCGGCACCACCCAGGCCGGAGGAGTACCGCAGGATGCAGTTGGTGACCCGGCCGTCGACCGGACGCTTCAGGTCGCCCTTCGTATTGACCTGGATCATCAGCATCGCGTGCTCCTGCAGACCGCGCCCGACCGGCAGGTCCGCGACGCACTTGATGCCCAACGCGGCCAACTCGTCGGCGGGTCCGATGCCGGAGCGCATCAGTACCGCGGGGGAGTGCGCTGAGCCGCACGCCACCACCACCTCGCCGCCCGGCTCCAGCTGGACCGTCTCGCCACCGACCAGCCGTACCCCGGTTACCGTGCGGCCGCCCGACCCGCCCGATGCGGGCTGGGCGAAGACAAGCGTGTCCACCTGGGCGCCGCCCCGGATCTCCAGGTTCGACCGGTCCCGGGCCGGCTCCAGGTAACCGTCGTTGGTGGAGACCCGGATGCCGTCCCGGATGTTCATCGCGAACGGGGACAGCCCGGTGGAGTCCGGCGCGTTGTGGTCGTCGCACCACGGCGAGCCGCTGTCCTGTACCGCCTCGGCGAAGGCCAGGTCCATGCCGCCCCAGCCGGTCTGCGGCTCGCGGTAGATCGGGACCGGGCCGCCGGTACCGTGGTACGGCTTGTCGGGGTAGTCGTGCTCATCCTCAAGCCGGATGAAGTCCGGCAGCACCTCGGCGAAGGACCAGCCGGTCGCGCCGGCCGCGGCCCAACCGTCGAAGTCCTCCGGCATCCCGCGGATGGCGCACAGCCCGTTCACCGTGGAGCTTCCACCAACTCCGCGACCACGCAGGTAGAGGTAGGGCTCCTGCACCGGATTGCGCCGGGCGGTCAGCTTCGGCCACCAGAACTCCGGATTGCTCGCCACCGACATGTCGATCTGGCGGGTCTGGAAGCCGGGCGGCGTCTGTTTGGACCGGAAGTCGGGGCCAGCCTCCAGCAGCAGTACCCGTACCGCCGGGTCTTCGCTCAGCCGGGCGGCGAGGGTGGCCCCCGCGGAACCGGCTCCGACGATCACGTAGTCCCACGCGTCCCGCACCGCCGCACCTCCTGCCACGAAGCTGCCGCGAAGCGGACGTCCACTCGTACCGCCTGTCCAGCCACTGCCCTTCGGCATCGCCTGTCCAGGGACCGTCCACACAGGAAGGACGGTCAGCGCAGTGCGGGGGTGGACGCCATGCGCCTAATCGGCCGCCCATGCCGAGCCGGCCGCCTTTGCCGAATCGACAGCCTCGCCGAAATCTTCAGAAGGTCAATCAACCGCGTACCAGGGCGATGTGTCAAGGGTGTTGTGGTGTGGCCACAACTGCTCGCCGCCTTGATCAGCCGAGTGTTACGACCGGGCGTGTGGCTGAGGATGAGGTCTTGCGGTCGGCGGGCGGCACTCTTACTCTGAGCCCAAGATTGGCTTGGAAATCGATAATTGACTGTTAGTGCCGGTCAATCAATAACCGAGCACGCTCTTGTCCTCCACTGTGGAGTGCGAGCAGCTCCGCCCTCCGGCTCGGCGCACGCAACCCCCGGGTGACGGGCCGGAGACCCTCAACCGTCCACGCAACACAAGACCTCGCGGAGGTCAGGATGGCACTCGGTACTCTCCATGGCGCCGGTCGCCGCAGTGCGGCTGTCGCGATGGCCGCCGCAGCGCTGCTCTTCGCCGGCTGCACCAAGCCGGCCGCCAATAACACTCAGACCACCGCGGGGTCCGCAGCTCCCGCAGCCAGCCAGTCCCCCGTTGCGGGGGTCACCGACTACCTCGCCTACACCGGCGGTACCGCCGGCGCGGCCGACACTTCGAAGTCACCGATCGCCATCGGCTGGGTCAATGCCCAGGGCGGCACCAACGGGATCCCCGAGGCGACCGAGGCGGCACAGGCCGCCATCAAGTACATCAACACCGAGTTGGGCGGCATCGGCGGGCACCCGCTGACCCTGCACACCTGCTTCATCGCGCAGGCGGAGGAGGAGGGCCAGAAGTGCGGCCAGCAACTGGTCAACGACAAGTCCGTCTCGATCGTCGTCTACGGCGCCGTGGTCGTCGGTAACCAGTCGCTGGCCGCGACGATCAACGGGCAGAAGCCGATCCTGGTGGGTGTCTCCGGTGCCCCGGCCGACGCCAACGCGAAGAACGCATTCATCCTCTACGGCGACCAGACGCACGTGCTCGCCCCGTGGGGTACCTACGCCCGGGACGTCGTGCATGCCAAGACCGCGGCGGTGGTGTACCCGAGCCAGGCCGGCGCCAACACCGCGGCGGCTGCGGCGAAGAAGGGCCTGCAGGACGCCGGGATCCAGGTGAAGTCGGTGGGGTACGCCACCAACGCGACCGACCTGCTCGGCCCGTTGACCGCCGCCGGCGGGCAGACCGCCGACGTGGTGGTACCGATGACCGACGCGACCGGTTGCATCAACCTGGCCAAGGCGCTGACCCAGATCCACAGCACCAAGCCGGTCGTCTCCAACCCGCTCTGCCTGTCCCCACAGGTGGCCCAGGGCCTCGGCGGCGACTTCCCGGCCGGATGGGTCTACGGCATCGCCCAGGTGCTGCCGTCGGATCCCACCGCACCGGATGCGGTCTACTACGTGAACACCTCCACCAAGTACGGGCTGAAGAAGGCGACCACCGGCAACCCGTACGCGGCGCTGGGCTGGGACCTGATGCTGGAGACCGCCAAGCTGATGAATGGCGTGGGCGCCGACAGCATCACCCCGCAGGCCATGATCTCGGCGTTGCAGGCGTTCAAGGGTCCACTGGTCATGGGGGCACCGACGCTGTCCTGCGGCAAGTACCCGGACGCGCCGGCGGTCTGCAACGACCAGACCAAGTTCTACAAGTACCTCGGCAAGGGCCAGTTCCAGGCAGCCAGCGACTGGCTGCAGCCGCCGAAGTGACGGCGGAGCCACCGTCATGCAGCTGGTCATTCTGTTCATCCTGCTGGGCCTTGGCACCGGAGCGCTGATCGCGGGTATCGGGCTGGGCGTGGTCCTGACCTACCGCGGTTCGGGGATCATCAACCTCGCCACCGGCGCGGTCGCGATGGTCGCCGGGTACATGTTCTGGGCCCTGCAGACCGGCTTCTTCGGCGGGTACGGGCTGACCACCGTGCCCGCCGTGCTGGTCTCCCTGGTGGTGGCGATGGGGGTCGGCGTAGTCATGGAAGTGGCCGCGTTCCGACCCCTGCGTGCCGCCTCGCCGCTGGCGAAACTGGCGGCTTCGCTGGGTTTCCTGCTCACCCTGCAGGCCGCGATGGTGCTCATCTTCGGCGACGCCGCCAAGCAGGTGAAGCCGATCCTGCCGGCGGACACCGTGACCATCGTGGGCGCCACGGTTCCGGTCGACCGGTTCATCCTGGCCGGCATCGTCATCGTGATCACGGCGGTGCTCTTCGCCGTGTACCGGTGGAGCCGGTTCGGGCTGGCGACCAGGGCCGCGTCGGAGAGCGAGGGCGCGGCGGTGTACGCCGGGCTCTCGCCCAACGAACTGTCCATGGTGAACACGCTGCTGGCCTGCCTGGTCTCCGGGCTGCTCGGCATTCTCGCCTCGTCGCTGGTGCAGCTGGACTCCGCCACGCTGCCGCTGCAGATCGTGCCGGCGCTGGCGGCCGCGCTCTTCGCCCGGTTCACCTCGTTCGTCATCACCTGTACCGCCGGGCTGCTGATCGGGGTGGCTGAGTCCCTATTGGACTATGCCTCGACCCAGACCTGGTTCCCCACCGACCACGGCAACCCGATGCCCGGGATCAAGGAGCTGCTGGTCTTCCTGATCATCGTGGTCGCGATGTTCTGGCGCGGGGCGAGCCTGCCCGGCCGCGGCGAGCTGACGGAGAAGCGGCTGCCGTTCGTACCGCAGCCGGAGAAGCTCGCGCGCACCGCCTCCATCGCGGCGGTGGTCTGCGCGGTCGCCCTGATCGTGCTGCCGTTCGACTTCCGCCGGGCGCTGACGCTCTCGTTGGTCGGCGCCGTCATCACCATGTCGTTCGTGGTCATCACCGGGTACGTCGGCCAGCTCTCGGTGGTGCAGCTGGCGCTCTCCGGTGTCGCCGGCTTCGTCCTGTCCCACCTGTTGACCGACGCGGGTATCCCGTTCCCGGTCAGCCCGATCATCGCCGTCGCGATCGCCACCGTGCTCGGCCTGCTCACCGCCGTCTCCGCGCTGCGGGTACGCGGGGTGAGCCTGGCGGTGGTGACGCTCGCGGCGAGCCTCGCCATCGAACAGTTCGTCTTCGTCAACGGGACCTGGGGTGGCGGCAACGGTGGTTCACCGGTCGCCTCGCCGTACGTCTTCGGGGTCGACCTCGGCACCGACGCGCCGTTCCGGGGCCTGGACGGCGCGGTGCCCAGCCCGATCTTCGGCTTCGTCGCGCTGGTGATCGCCGTCGCGCTCGGCCTCTACGTGGCGAACCTGCGCCGCACCGGTCTGGGGCGCCGGATGATCGCGGTGCGGGCCAACGAGCGGGCCGCGGCAGCGGCCGGCGTCAACGTACGCAACGTCAAGCTGATCGCCTTCGGCATCAGCTCGTTCATCGCGGGCGTCGCCGGCGTGCTGTACGGCTACGAACTCGGTTCGGTCAGCGCCGTCCGGTTCGGCGCGCAGATGGCGCTCGGGCTGATCGCCTTCGCCTATGTCGGCGGTATCACGATGGTCTACGGCGCGGTCTTCGCCGGCCTGATCTCCACCGAGGCGCTGTTCCCGTACGCGCTGGAGAAGTGGTTCGGCCTGTCCGGCAACTGGGCGCTGCTGGTCGGTGGCATGGCACTGATCGTCACGCTGCTGCTCAATCCCCAGGGGGTCGCCGGGGCCAGCTATGAGAAGCCGCTTCTGTTCAGCAAGACCGGCCACCCCTCGCTGCTCGCGAAGCTGATATCGGGCGCTTCTGGCAAGGGTGCTGGCACGGGTACATCCGGGCAGTCCGTCCCGGCGCAGGCGACCTCCGCCGGGGCGCCGGCGCCCGAGGTGCCGCTGGCGCCCGCCGAGCCGGGAGGCGTGCGATGACCGTGCTCTCGGTCCGCGGGATGAGCGTCAACTTCGGCGGCGTCCAGGCACTCTCCAATGTGGACATCGAGGTGGGCGAGGGGCAGCTGGTCGGCCTGATCGGACCCAACGGCGCCGGCAAGACCACCTTCATCGACGCGATCAGTGGCTTCGTCCGCTGCCGCGGCCGGGTGGAACTCTCCGGGCGGGACCTGTCCCGGCTCCCGGCGCATGCCCGGGCCCGGCGCGGGTTGGCCCGCACCTGGCAGAGCATCGAGCTGTTCGACGACCTGACGGTGTGGGAAAACCTCGCGGTCGCCGTCGAGCACACCTCGGTCCTGGAGCAGCTCCGGGAGATGTTCCGCGGCCGGGTGGTCACACCGGTCGCGTGCCAGAAGGCACTGGAGACGCTCGGCCTCTCCGACCATGCGCAGAGACTGGCCACCGAGCTGAGCCACGCAGAGCGCAAGCTGGTCGGGGTCGCCCGGGCGCTGGCCGCACAGCCGCGGCTGATCTGCCTGGACGAGCCGGCGGCCGGGCTGGACACCACGCAGCGCGCCGACCTTGGCCGGCGGCTGCGCGCGATGGCCGACGGCGGTACCGCCACCCTGCTGGTCGACCACGACATGGGACTGGTACTCAGCGTCTGCGACCACGTGGTGGTGCTCGACTTCGGCAAGGTGATCGCCGCCGGCCCACCGGAGGCGGTACGGCAGAACCCGGCCGTTGTCACCGCGTACCTGGGCGGCGCCGCGGCGGAGGTTGTGCCGACCGGAGCGGGGAGCTGACGTGAGCGATCCGGCACTGTCCATTGTGGACCTGGTCGCCGGGTACGGCGCCGCGCCGGTGGTACGCGACCTCAGCCTCACCGTGGCACCCGGCGAGGTGGTGGCGCTGCTGGGTGCCAACGGTGCCGGGAAGACCACGACACTGCGGGCCATCTCCGGCACCGTACGCCCGATGGCCGGCCGGATCCTGCTCGGCGGCCGGGACCTGGCGCCGGTGGCGCCCAGTGCCCGGGCCCGGCTCGGCATCGCGCACGTACCCGAGGGCCGGGGCATCTTCTTCGGGCTGACCGTGGCCGAGCACATGCGCCTGGGCGCGCGTGGCGAGCGGCTGGACGCCGAGTCGGCGTACCAGCACTTCCCGGCACTGCGCGAACTGAGCAACCGGCGCGCCGGGCTGCTCTCCGGCGGCGAACAGCAGATGCTCGCCGTGGGCCGGGCGCTGGCCCGCAAGCCCAAGCTGCTGCTGCTGGACGAGCTGACCCTCGGCCTCGCCCCGGTCATCGTGGAGCGGCTGCTGCCGGTGGTACGCGACTACGCGACCCAGTCCGGCTGCGGCGTGCTACTGGTCGAGCAGCAGGTACACCTGGCCCTGGAGTTCGCCGACCGCGGCTACGTGCTCTCCCGCGGCGAGATCGTGCTGCACCGGCCGGCGCCGGAGCTGCGCGCCGACCGGCAACTGGTGATGGCGAGCTACCTCGGCGAGTCATCCTTCGCCGGCGCCACGGCCGGCGCTGCGCCAGCCGGCAGCGGGCCAGCCGGCAGCGGACCAGCCGGCAG
>JAFMQQ010000575.1 GCA_017354595.1 Micromonosporaceae bacterium | reverse complement strand
CCCGCGCGGTCAGGACCTGCTGGGCGGGCCGACGTACAGCCTCCCGTTCAGGTACGGCCAGGGATTGGCGGTACAGCCACCCAGGCCAAGGCTCTGCTGCTCCATCACCGGCGCGGGGCGACCCGCACCGGGGCACGACTGGTGGCCGTACCCGAGCACGTGCCCTACCTCATGGTTGATCGCGAACGTGCGGTAGGTGTCCAGCGACACGTTCGCCTGGGTGTAGGCGGGCACCGACTGGAGCCACTGATCCAGGCTCAGCACCACCCTGTCGCCGACCTGGCAGGAGGTGACTGTGTTGCCGGTGCTGACTCCACCGGCCCGGCACATCTGGCTCGCGGTCTGCTCGGTGGCCAGGTAGATGGTGAAGTTGGCCGGCGTTCCGGCCGGTACCCGCTGGAACTGCACCGCGCCGCTCGCGATCCAGCTGCGCGAGTCACCCAGTACCGTATCGACCTTTGTGGCGAGCTGGTCCAGGTTCACCTGGCTCACGTTGCTCTCCAACGCCACCCGGTACCGGAGCAGCGTCGAGGGCGACCGGAACCGCGTCGCGCCCGGGCGACCCAGCACCGGGCCGGTACCGGTGGCGTAGCGGAAGGTACCCGGACCCTGATGCGGGAAGTCGGTCGCCGATGCGGACGGCGACGGTGAGGGGTCCACCGACGCGGGCGGCGACGGGGACGGGGACGGGGTTGGCGGATCGACGTCGCTGACTGCGCATCGCTGGTTGTTGAGGGTGAAGTTGATCGGTACGGCGTTGGCGACGCCGTCCCAGCCGCCGTTGAGGCTGACTCCGTCCACCGAGCCTCCCGCCGGGATGGTCGCGTTGAAGCCGTCGTTGCTGACCGCCGCGTTGATCCCGTTCTGCGAGGCGTTGCCGTTCCGGGCACTGGCGACCGCCTGCCCGTTGGAGAACTGCCAACGCAGCCGCCATCCGTCGACCGGTTTGTTGGTCAGGTTGGTGATCTTCAGGTTGACCTGGAACTGCCCGGACGAGTTGTTGGTCAGCTGGTAGTCCACCGCGCAGTTGGCCGGGGGCAGGTCGTCGTCGGCCACGATGAACGCGTTGGGGTTGATGTCTGCCGCGGGGATGTCGCTGTTGCGGGCGATCACCTGCGCCAGCGTGGTGTGGAAGTCGATGCCGTACTTCTGCTCGATCTGGCTCAGGCCCTGGTCGTTGCCGTAGAAGAACCGGTCGCCGTCGCGCAGCGCCTGGAACTGGCGCTCCCAGATCCGTTCCTGTAGCGGGCCGAACTCGCTGCCCGGCAGGTGCTTCTCGGCCATCATGCCGACGAACGCGTCCACCTTGTTGACGCTGCCGTAGATGGCCCGCAGCCGGGCAGCCACCGTGGTACGCCGGGTCGCGTGGACCGTACCGTCGGCCTCGCCGACGGCCAGCGGGGCGCCGTTCAGGTCGCTGGCGTTGAGGAAGTCGAGGCTGTTCGGGTCATTGACATTGGTACCGGCCGGGAACTGGTCGGTGGACTCGCCGGTGATCTGGGTGAACGAGGTCACCGGCGGCAGGCCGTACGCCCGGCGCAGCTGGTTGTAGCTGCCCAGGCCATGGTCGCGGCCGCGCTCGATGTCGATCGCGCCGAGATCCTCCACGCCGGTGAAGCACGGCGTGAAGTCGGTTTCATCCACACAGGACGGATCGCTGGTCGGGGTCGGTACCTGGAACAGCACACTGCGCAGCCCGTTGTCCATCTGCTCGTCGTTCTGGTACTCCTGCTCGCTCAGGCTCGACAGCATCGGCCCCTCACCGACCAGGGGCAGGATGTCGGGGTTGAACAAGGCGACGTTGAGCGGGATGGTCAGGGACACGTTCGAACCGTCGACGGTCACCTCGACACCCGCCGCCTTCAGCGCGGCCAGTTGCGCCTGGCTGTACCGCGAGGCGGGGAAGTCCGCGGTGGTGAATTCACCGTGGATCTGGCTGTGCGCCCGGTACCCGACCGTGGCGAACTCCTGCGTCAGGCTGGTCTTGACGCCAGGGTTGTACCCCCGGTACTGCGGCAGCGGTACGCCCATCGCCGGGAGGAACTCGTTGTAGGTGATGAACTGCTGCTCGGCGATCACGATCCGGCGGGCGATCTGGAACTTGTCCTCATTGGACAGTGTGTTCGGCAGCAGCGAGACGATCCGGTTGTGTTCCCGGGCGAACAGGGTCTGTGTCGCGGTGAGCGCGAGGTTCTCGTTGGCCCGTACGTCACCGGCGACCATCGCGCTGCCGGGGTTGGCCAGCAGCCGGCCGTCCACCGCCATCGTCGGCGCGGTCGTCGCGTTGCCGCGCGAGTCAGCTCGGGGCAGGTAGCCGCCGGGCAGCCTCAATGTGGCCGCGTTGTTACCCAGGTTGCCGTCGACCGGCCCGTCCCGCAGCCACTCCAGCCGGTCGTTGGTGCCGCCGTAGACCGCCCAGGCGTCGATGTAGGAATTGACCGTGTTGACGGTCTGCCGGGGACTGTTGGTTCCGGTCCCCGGGGCGGCGGCGTCCCGGGTGAACGGGATGCTGCCGAGCGTGTCGGTGAACGACTCCATCGGGTCGGAGCTGTTGAACGGGATGTTCGCGGTCTGGGTGCCGCTCTGTGCGAGGCCGAAGGTGTGGTCCAGGAACTGGCCCCAGGTCCAGCCCCACTGCGAGATGCGGTTCTCGGAGAAGATGTTCTGGAAATTGTCGTTGAAGATGCGGTTGCTGATCAGCCTGGCGTTCGGGCCGGAGACCGGTTGGCTGCGGCCGTCGGCGTACCGCGGCGGCAGGAGCCGTGCGTAGTCGGTGCCCGCCTGACCCCAGGTCGGGTTGGCCACGTTGTTGCCGTGTCCATCCAGACTCTCGATCGGGATGCCGGCCGTGGCCTCAGCGGCCCGGTTGACGTAGATCACCGGTCCGGCGACCGCGAGCAGGCCCGCCACGACGACGATCAGCGTTCTTCTCGGCCGCCTGAGCAGGCGGCGATGAAGGCTCTGGACTTGGTCCACGTTCCCTCCCGTGGATGCGGCCGGCGCTCGAGTGGAGATAGTCGATCTCGTGATT
>JAFMQQ010000574.1 GCA_017354595.1 Micromonosporaceae bacterium | reverse complement strand
GCAAGGGCACCTTCGGAACGTGGGTGCTGCGGCCGACCGCGGCGTTGCTGGCAAGGGTGGGGTACGGCTACGGGGCTCCGGCGATCAGCGACGCGCAGCGCGCCACGGCCCAGGCCGACGTACGGTTCTGGGGTGCCGGTCTGGTGATACTCGCCGACGACGCGCCATACGCGGCCGACCTGCTCACCACCCTCGTCAAACTCTTCGGCCCCGGCCGACGAGTCGACGACGTCTGGCTCTGGATACTCAACCCGGGCTGACGCCGGACAGCGTGGCACTGGCGACCGGTATCCCGCCGATCTGCACCACGTAGAGCGGCTGGGTCGGGTCGTACCCGTGCCACTGTGGACAGCTGCCCACCCGTACCGGCAGCCCACCAGCGGTCTGGGGCAGGGATTGGGCGTAGATGCCGCGTACGCCCGGCCCGACCGCGTCGGTGAGCACCAGTTGGCTGCTGCCCAGCCGCCAGCCGTACGGCGCGGTCAGCGTGAGCAGGCGGTAGGCGGCCGGGTCGGTACCGCGCGGCAGGTCGAGCCGGCCGATGGTCGCGTTGGTCACCTGGTACCCGTCGACGGCGCCGACCGGCGAGGCAGCGACGGGTACCACCCGACCATCCGGCAACCGCACCCTGGTCGCGCCGGTGTGCGACCAGTTCGCCATCGGGTGCAGCCGGCCGTCGGCGGTGAGTGCGTAGAGGGCGATCGGACCGGTACCGAGTACGGCGCCGGAGAATTCGAAGCCACTGACCGCTGCCGCGGCGCCGGCCACCCGGGCGAGGTCGGGTCGGGACAGGGACGGGCTCATGGTGGCCAACACGTCCGCCCCGCGCAGCAGCACCACTGCGGATGCCGGTGCCCCGGTGCCCGGATCGACGGCCCAGCCGCGAAGGTGGACCATCGCTCCCGGCCCGGCCGGCCGTACCGGTAGCCGCAGCGACTGACCCTGCGCGGTCGACGGGAGGAAGTTCGGAACGTCGCCCCAGTTGCAGTAGGTGCTGAACCACAGGTTCGTGGCGGTCGGCGGCTGGATCAGCGAAGGCATCGCGACGGTGTGCGTGGCCAGGTCGCGCCGGATGTACACGAGGAAGCCGTGGGTTCTCAGTAGCGGTACCCAACCGTCCAAAATGTACTGACTGACGGCGTAATGGCGGACCTGCGGGCTGATCCAGTCATATGTGGAGAGTCCGACCTCAGTCGAGTCGAAGACCACCAGCGGTGGGCGCGAACGGGACAGCTCGTCGATGAGCAGCTGCTGTGCGTACGGCGTCATCGCCATGTCCACGTGCTCGAACCGGGTACCCGGGGTCCGGCCGAGCAGGTAATAGATGTACCCAGGGCTATTGGACATGTCGAAAACGGGGGCGTCGTTGCCGGCATAGTCGCGCAGCACGGTGTCGAGGTCCCGCAGCATGGTCGGGTCGAGGTTCCCGAACGACGTGGCGTAGCCGAGCCTCGGGTACACGGAGTCGGAGGCCGCGACCATCTGGTGACGGCCGCCGATCGTACGGGCCAGCTGGCTCAGCGGTTGGGCCGTGAAAGCCACGAGGATCGCCAGCGTCGCTGCGGCGGCTCGCCCGGTCAGTGGCAGCCGCAGCACCGGCCGACGGCGCCGCGCGTACACCGGCCGCAGGGGCTTGTGCACCGGCCGACGCCGCGCGAACGGCCACCTCCACCGCGTCCTGGTCCACCGGCCGACCACGCGGTCACCAAGCGCCAAGAAGGTCCAGGACAGCGCCACGAGTACTGGCAGGGCGGCCTGGTTTTGCTGCTCGACGTGGAAGTAGTCGAACCGGGACAGCGCCTTCTCGCCGTAGAACGCGAGGTATCCGGCGGCGGCCAGGCCCACCCAGTCCCGCGCGGCCCAGGCACCACGCCGCCGGACCCGCCAGACCGTGGCCCAGGTCGTCAGTAGCACGCCTACCACCCCGGCCGCGGCGAACAGGTAGTCGCGAGTGGACACTCCCCTGGGCGGGATCGCGAATTCGGCGGCGTGGTCCGGTACGAAGACAAGGAAGTAGTCCAGGAACGGCCGCAACGCGTTGTACCCGAGTAACACCCCTACGAGTACCACTGTGGACAGTGCCAGCCCTGCGGCACACCAGCGAGTGCGGCGCAGCACCGCCCACGGCCTGGCGCCCCGGTCCCGGTGCAGCAGATCGGCCGCGAGCAGACAGCCGAACACCGGCAGCACGAGGAATAGGGTCTCCGGAAACAGCATCACCTGCGCGACCAAGGCCAGCCCGAGACCGGCCGCCCACCATCGGCCGCTTCCTCGTCCGGCCATGCCGTGCCGGAGTGCGTTTCCTGATCTGGGCGTGCCCTGCCGGGGCGCGCTGTGGCGCAGCACCTCGCCGAACAGAACCAGGATTACCGGCACGGTAAGGTATCGGATGTCGATCTGCGGCAGGAATCCACTCGCACAGCCGACCCAGACCACCGCCGCGAACCATGGATTACCTCGCGCAACCCAGACCCCGTAGAGGTACAGGAAAACCGAGCACAACGGGGCGAGCAGCACAGCGGTACCAGCGGCCACGCCCCAGACCGAGTCGCCGAAGACCGCGGTACCGAGGCTTCCACTCAGCGCGTCGTGGAACGGCCCGTGTGGGAAGATGGCGTCCCGCCACGGCACGTAGCCGCGGCGCAGCAGGGCGGCTCCGACGATACTGTCGGAATCGTCGAGCCCTTGCAGGAATCTCACTGGTGCCGGCAGGGCGGAGGTGGCCAGGAACAGCGCGGTAGAGCCGACCACCACCGTAAGCAGAGTGCGCTCGAGCCGGCTCGGGTCGTGGCCGCGCCGGATCTGGCGCACGGTCCAGCCCAGCAGAGCGGCGATGCCTATGAGGACCGGCCACAGCGGCAGCCACGGCCAGGCCCGCGCCGCGGTTCCGGGCAAGAAAGCGACCGTGTGTTGGGCGACGAACCACAGACCCAACAGCGCCACCGCCGACCCACCGGCACCGTTTGCCAGCGCCACGGCCTTGCCGCGCGCGGCCGGGGCGCCTCGGTTGGCGCGGATGCGCGCCCAGGCAAG
>JAFMQQ010000573.1 GCA_017354595.1 Micromonosporaceae bacterium | reverse complement strand
GGGGTCGGCATCCCGGCCTGCGTCCGCTCCGGCTGGGCGGCCGGTGACGCGGTCGCGGACGCGATCGGCAAGCAGGAGAAGCAGGCGGTGTCCGTACCAGAGAAAGGGTTGATGTGACTGAGACGCACGCCGCGCGGGTGCGCGAGCTGAACGCCACCGTGCGGTACACCATGTGGTCGGTCTTCCGGGCCGCGGCGCAGCTGCCGCCGCACCGGGACCGGCTCGCCGCGGAGGTGACGGCGCTGTTCGACCAGCTCGCCGAGAAGGACGTCGTGGTACGGGGCACCTACGACGTCTCCGGCCTGCGCGCCGATGCCGACCTGTTGGTCTGGTGGCATGCGCCGACCGCCGACCAGTTGCAGGAGGCGTACGGGTCGCTGCGCCGCACCGAGCTGGGCCGGTCGCTGGAGCCGGTCTGGTCGCAGGCGGCGCTGCACCGGCCGGCCGAGTTCAACAAGAGCCACCTGCCGGCCTTCCTGGCCGGCGAGGAACCCAAGGCATACGTCTGCGTCTATCCGTTCGTACGCTCCTACGAGTGGTACCTGCTGCCGGACGAACAGCGCCGGGAGCTGATCGCCGAGCACGGCCGGATGGGGCGCGACTACCCGGACGTGCGGGCCAACACGGTGGCCAGCTTCGCGCTCGGCGACTACGAGTGGATCCTCGCCTTCGAGGCGGACCAGCTGCACCGGATCGTGGACCTGATGCGGCACCTGCGTGGCTCGGCCACCCGGCGGCATGTCCGGGAGGAGGTGCCGTTCTACACCGGCCGGCGCCGTTCGGTGGCGGAGCTGGTCGCGGCGCTACCCTGAGCTCGCCGGCTCGGCCGGGTCGCTGCCGGGGCGGCGCATCGGGACGTGCGGGATGCCGTCCTCGACATACTCCGGACCGGTCGGTTCGAAGCCGAAGCCGCGGTAGAAGTCGACCAGGTACGACTGCGCGTCCAGGGTGCTCGGCCGGTCGCCGGCCAGCTGCAGGGCGGTGCTCATCAAGGTACGCGCGGCTCCGCTGCCGCGTACCGTGCCGGCCACGCAGACCCGCCCGATCCTGGCTTCACCGCTGGGTTCCTGGAGCAGGCGCAGGTACGCCACCGGCTCGCCGTCCCGCTCCAGCCAGATGTGTCGGGTGCCGGGTTCCAGGTCGCGCCCGTCCAACTCCGGGTACGGGCACCGCTGCTCGACCACGAACACGTCCACCCGCAGGCGCAGCAACGCGTAGAGCGTGGCCGGGTCGAGCTGGTGGAACGCCGCCATCCTTGGCGGCCCCGGCCACCCAGCCCCCGGCCACCCAGCCCCGGGCCACCCAGCCTGGTGCGGCCGGCTCACCCGCGCCGGGGATCGAGCCGGATCGACAGCGAGTTGACGCAGTGCCGGGTGTTCGCCGGGGTCATCCGCTCGCCGCGGAACACGTGTCCCAGGTGCGAGCCGCAGCGCGCGCAGCGGATTTCGGTACGGCTCATGCCCAGGCTCCGGTCCTCGATCTCGACGACGGCACCCGGCAGCGCGTCGTCGAAGCTCGGCCAGCCGCAGTCGGAGTCGAACTTCGTGCCGCTGTCGAAGAGCTGCGCGCCGCAGGCCCGGCACCGGTACACGCCCGGTGTCTTGGTGGCGACGTACTCGCCGGTCCACGGCGCTTCGGTGCCGGCCCGGCGTAGCACCCGGAACTCATCCGGCGACAGCCGCACCCGCCACTCTTCGTCGGTGCTCGGTATCTGGTCCGCGGGCAGCTCAGTTGAGACGTCCTCAGGCATTCCTCCACGGTACGTCGTACCGCTTGCGGCCCGGCGGGTCTTGGGTGACATAAGGTCGCGCTATGGCGGCGAAGGCGACGGCGACCGAGGTGGAGGTGGCCGGGCACACCGTCCGGCTGTCCAGCCCCGACAAGGTGTACTTTCCGGAACGCGGATACACAAAGCGGGACGTCTTCGACTACTACCTCGCCGTCGGCGACGGGATCCTGCGCGCGCTGCGCGACCGGCCCACCACCGTGCAACGCTTCCCCGACGGTATCGACGGGGAGGCGTTCTACCAGAAGCGGATCCCGACCCGGGGCGTACCGCCATGGGTGCGGACCGCGCAGATCACCTTCCCCAGTGGACGGACGGCCGACGAGCTGTGCCCGGCCGACCTGGCGCACGTGGCCTGGGCCGCCCAGCTGGGTACCATCGTCTTCCACCCGTGGCCGGTACGCCAGTCCCATGTGGAGAGTCCGGACGAGCTGCGGATCGACCTGGATCCCCAGCCGGGTACCGACTTCGGGGACGCGGCGGAGGTGGCCGGCGAGTTGCGCGGTGTCCTGGACGAGCTGGGCTGGGTCGGGTACCCGAAGACCTCGGGCGGCCGCGGTGTCCACCTGTACGTGCGTATCCGTCCACAATGGACCTTCGTGGAGGTACGCCGGGCCGCGATCGCGCTCGGCCGGGAGCTGGAGCGGCGCCGGCCGGACCTGGTCACCACCTCGTGGTGGAAGGAGCAGCGGGGGCGCCGGGTCTTCGTCGACTTCAACCAGATGGCCCGGGACCGCACCATCGCCTGCGCGTACTCGTTGCGCGCCAACCCGCGCGCCACGGTATCGACGCCGGTCACCTGGGACGAGCTGGCCCGGGTGGAGCCGAACGATTTCGACCTGCGGACGGTACCGGGCCGGCTGGCGAAGCTCGGCGACCCGCACGCCGGTATCGACGACGTGGCGCACGACCTGACCCCGCTGCTGGAGTGGGTGGAGCGGGACGAGCGCCAGGGCCTTGGCGACATGCCGTACCCGCCGGACCATCCGAAGATGCCGGGCGAGCCGATGCGGGTACAACCCAGCCGAGCCCGCAGGCCCGAATCCTGACCGCATCGGGCTCGCGCCCGCGCGGTGCTCAGCAGGCGGCGCTCAGTGGGCCGGGCAGGTGGTGCCGGCCGCCGGTACCGTCAGCTTGATCAGGTACGCGTCGATCGTCGCCCGGATGCACGAGGTCTGCGGGTAGGCCGTGTGCCCCTCACCCTGCCAGGTGACCACGGTCGAGTTGCCCAGCATGTTCGCCAGTCTCGCCGTGTT
>JAFMQQ010000572.1 GCA_017354595.1 Micromonosporaceae bacterium | reverse complement strand
CGAGGATGTCCGCGAACAGGTTGAAGCTGCTGTCGGCGGTCAGCTTGTTCAGCCGCAGCCGCAGTGTCTGGCCCTGGAAGTCGGAGAGCCCGCCGAGGTACATGTCGGTGCTCGTCAGCACGATCCGCAGCTGGTCCTTGTCCACTTTGGAGGTGATCTCCGCCATCTTCTTGTGTACGTCGTACACGGCGGTGACGTCCTGGTCCTGCGTGTCGCCGGCCAGCACCGCCTTGACGTTGACGCGGCTGGTCTTCGCGACGGCATCAGTGAGGACCTTCGCCGCATCCACCGACGGGGCCGCCGACGCATCCGCCCCAGCACCGGTCGATGAGGCGCCGGTCAGCGCGCCACATCCGGTGAGCGGTACGGCGAGGGCCAGGGCTAGTGCCATCCCGGCCGCGGTTCTACGCAGCATCGTTTCTCTCCTATATTGGTGACGGCTATTGCGTTCAAGCGCGGTCACAGTACCCGGACGCCGCAAGCCCGCGCTGCCCTCATCTCGCAGGTCGTGCAGGTGGCTGACACCGCGTCAGGGCTCAGGGGCGCAGCGTGAGGGTGGCGACCGCGGCGCCGTGGATCGCCGGTTGGCTCCAGGGCATCGGCAGCGTGCCGCCGGTACGCCACAGGTCGAACTGGTCGTGGTAGTGGTCGCTGAACGCGTGTCCCGACTCGCCGGTCAGCTGCACCCAGGTTGAACCGTCCAGGTTGGACAGATCCACCACCATCCGCATCGACGGTACGGCGTCCACTGTGTACCCACCGGAGGAGGCGTCCCACCCGGTCGCGTTCACCAGCGCACCACCGCCGTCCACACCCACCGGGCCGTAGTTGAACAGCCAGCGTACGAAGCCGATGTCCGAGGTACCCAGGGACTGGTTCTGCACGTAGAGCGTGTGCATCCTGCCCCAGCGCCAGTCCTGCGGGTTCCTGCCCTGGGTACGGGTCAACTCGTCCGAGGCCGCCGCGAGTGCCAGCACGATGATGTCGTCCCGGTGCTCGACGGTCGGCGTGCTACGCCGGTCCCACCACTGCGAGTCCGGCTGCGCCAGCAGCCCTTGCACGATCGCGAACCACCGGTCGCCGCCGTCCGGGCCGAGCCCGTCCGCACCGGTGGTCGGCGGTAGTTCGTCGAAGGTCAGCGTGAGCAGGTGGCGCCAGAATGCGTTGAAGTACGCCGCGGCGGCGGAGCTTTTCGCCGCGCCCGAGCCTGCCGGAGCATCGGCCGGCTCCTGGAAGTCCCAGCCGCGTAGCAGGTCCAGCGCCGGGTCGGGCCGCGACGCGCCGCCCCACGGCAGGTTGGCGCCCAGCACATACGGCACCAGGATCTGCGCGGCGAGGCCATTGCGGCTGTCGAACTGGATCCGCTGCGCGCCGGCCACCGACAGCCTCTTCCCACCGGAGGTGGCCGCGTCGATCAGGTCCGCGATGCGCTGGCTGCGGTACCCGTAGTCCCAATCATCGGTCAGGAAGTACGGGTAGAGCTTCGGATCCACCACCGCCTGGTTGGCGGTCACCAGGTAGCCACCGGGTGGATTCTCCACATTGGGCAGTGCGTCGAAGGGGAGGTACCCCTTCCAGTCGTAGCCTGAGTCCCAGCCCGGCGCCGGCCACCGCCCGTCTCCCTTGCCACGCACCGGGATTCGCCCCGGCGCCTGGTATCCGATGTTGCCGTCCACATCCGCGTAGACCATGTTCTGCGCCGGTACCTCGAACAGCGCCGCGGCCGCCCGGAACTGCGTCCAGTCGCCCGCCCGGTCCAGTGCGAACAGGGCATCCATAGTGTGCCCGGGATCCAGCGCGGTCCACCGCAGCGCGACCGCGTAACCGCCACCGGCCTTGCGCAGATCCGCCGAGGCGTCCGACAGCAGCGGGCCGTTGTTGGTACTGCGGATGGTCACGGTGACCGGTGCGCCGCCGGCGACCGTGATCGTCTCCCGGCGTACCGCCAGCGGCCGCCACACACCGTCCACAAGGTACTGATCGCCGCGTATCTGCTCCAGGTACAGGTCGGTCACGTCCGGGTCGAGGTTGGTGAAACCCCAGGCGATCCGGGCGTTGTGCCCGATCACCACGCCGGGCATCCCGGAGAAGCTGAAACCCTCCACATTGTACGGACAGCTGCAGTGCAGCCCGATCTGGTACCAGATCCCCGGCATCGACGGCGCCAGGTGCGGATCGTTGGCCAGGATCGGCTTGCCGGTCGCGGTCAGCTTGCCGGAGACCACGAAGGAGTTGGAGCCGACACCGGGCAGCCCCATGCCCAGCGCGGGCAGCCGGGCCAGCGATGCGGCGACCGCGCTCAACGCACCGCCGGCCGCCACGATCGCCCGGGCCGGTACCGCCGCCGGCGCCGCGGTGAAGTTACCGTCCACAATGGAGCCACCGGCCACGATCGGCTGGTGGCCGGTGGAGGAGTACGCCGGATAGAGCGACTCCACCTGCTCCCGGGACACCCCGCTGGCCAGCAGCAGCGCCCGGTTGAGTTCGGCGGGCATGTTGCCGCGCAGATCCCAGGCCATCGCCTTGAGCCAGGCCAGACTGTCCACCGGGTCCCACGGCGCGATCCGGTACCCGCTGGTCTGCAGCCCGAGCACCGAGTACTCCAGGCTCACCGCGGCCGTCGGCCGCCCGCGCAGGTACGCGTTCACCCCGTCGGCATAGTCCTGCAGGTACCGCCGGGTCTCCGGCTGGATCAACTGCCACTCCTGCTCGGCCACCCGGCGCCAGCCCATGGTGCGCAGGTAGGTGTCGGTCTCCACCTCGTCGGGACCGAAGAGTTCGGCCAGCCGGCCGGCGGTCAGGTGCCGGCGGAAGTCCATCTCCCAGAAGCGCTCCTGCGCCGTCACGTACCCTTGCGCCCGGAACAGGTCGTCGGCGTTGCCGGCGAAGATCTGCGGTATCGCGTGGGCATCCCGGTACACGGCCACGTCAGCGTGCAGGCCGGGCAGGGTGACCTTCCCCGAATAGGTCGGCATTGGGCGGCGTACCGTCCACACCCCGTACCCGGCGGCGGCCCCGACCCCGAGCAGTACCACCGCGAGC